>PLSN01000253.1 GCA_003165135.1 Bacteroidota bacterium | reverse complement strand
ATCTCCGTCCAGCCTTGCCAAGTATGCAGCGACGATGACATCCCATGAATAAGTACTATCGGAAAACCAGTCCCCTCATCGCGATAATGCACCGTGGCTCCATCCATCATCATAAATTTAGAAGGCGGTGGCGCATACTCAGCTTTTAGAACATCGAGAGGAATGTCAGCATGGTACTGAGTCAGATTGGCGACGATGAGCACCAGAAATATGCCGAGGATGATGTAAAGCGCTTTNNGGCAGGAGATTTATTCTTAAAGCTGCTGTTTTGAAATGTATGAATTTTATTCTCACGAAACCCTCAAAGGGTTTTGAAGCCTTTGAGGGTTGATGGCCCTATCATTTATTTTCAGAATAAAATCAAAACAGCCTTTAAAGGTAAATCTTTATTTTTTAATCAGTATGCTATCATTGCTATCATAAAAAAATTTGTCCATAAATTGATTTTCGATCGAACGTGAAGCCCAATAAAACTGTTCTTNNTGCGAAAACCAATTCTAAAAACAATACCCTACAGCACCCCTATATACCCGCAGCAGCAAGGGTTATAAGCCTAACTGCATTTTTTATTCGAGCGATAAACATTGATATTGCTGAGTTCCGGGTGGTAATCCATTCAATATGTGGCCGGCGGGTTTGGTCCAGTCGGTCAATTATGCTATATTTGCATTATAAACCCATAATGGATTTGTGAAGGACCAGGCAGCCAAATGCCGCTAGTAGGAATAAACAGTTTTCTTTCGAGTGAGTTTGAGGTCCTGTAGGGTTGGATTGACTACATGTAGTTCGATCACAAACTGCTGGTGATTGAGCGGCCAGGCTGTCCAGTCAAAGCTAAGTTCCCAGCAGTGGAGGTTCCGCACTACCTTAAAGTGTGTCAGGGTAGGCTGCTTCTGTGCGAAATCGAAACCGGTGCTGTAGGCTACTTTCCATTTCGGGGTGATATTAAGATCGCCGCTGACAGTGATATACTGGTTAAATTCAAGTGAATCCCTGTGACTGTCGAGCTGATATACATTGTTCAGGTTAAGGCTATACGCCGCACCAAGGTTCCACGGTATATCAAAGTCATAATAATCATCAGGATTATAAGAGACATAGTCAGCTACCATTCGTTGTGCCTTATTGAGCTGCGGCACAGCGATAGCTTTTGGCTTGCCGTGAATAGTGGCATTTAGGCTTAGATTGGCAGAGGTGAAACGAAGCAATTCATGATTTGTTTCCCAGTAGAAAGTATTATATCGGCCATAGTCCCCGGTAGCATAGGGATCGAGGATGACACCAAAACTGGAGGACAGATTGTCGAGGAGTTTCATCGATCCATTGATATTAAATACCTGCAGGCGCAGGNNGGAGTCTGCTGCAAAGTTATATCCTCCGGAGATGTTGACCTTCAGGAGTCCTTCGATCTTTTTTTCATGATTGATCGAGTCTTTTTTGGAGAATATCTTGATATCAAAACTATTATTCAGGGCCCAATTGAGCGCTGCATATTTACCCGTGGGCGGCAGACCATATCCCAGCCCCTGCACATTGTCAAAGTGACTATACTGCTGAGGTAGAGGATCAAAAAGGTTTTTTCGCACATTNNATCCCTGTGACCTTGGTACCGACAGAGAGATTGGCGGAGAAGTCACGAACAGCCTTAAATCCAAAACTGGTGTCTGATTTCAGGTAGCTGGCGAGTCCGGGATTGGTGAGCGTAAATCCTCCGGGCAGCGTAGTGACCTGATCTTGATTGACCCATGACTCATTCTCATTCTGAAAATACCAGCGCTCATTATAAGTAACATTAGGAGTGATATTGAAATATTTAAAGATCGTAAAGGGTGCATCAATAGTAAGGTTGTGGTCAGCACCATACACCAGTTGTTTATAAAAATCAGGTTTCAATAGCTGACTATCTATAGTATTAATATTGGCTTGTGCCTTGAAGGAGTATGCTATACCGATATTCTCATACCATTTTGGCTTTGACAGGCTGATCTTTGATTTAAAAGGAGTGACACGATTGACAGTGAGCGCTACCTGCGGAAATGTGATGTTGATATTACGGGTTTGAAGGTTTTGGGAGTGATTGGCAGACAATGTGAATGCCAGAAATGGGACAGCTGTAAAAGACTTGGAGTAATTGATATTAGAACTGAGTGCCGTCGAGAAAAGCGTATTGCCGTCTGTCACCCTGTTTGCATTATTAAAGTTTGCAGTGGACACATTGACCGATGCATTAAAAGTATTGGTAGGCGCCGCTTTGGGATCTAACTGAAATCCCCACTTGGCCTGAAAATCATTCGAACCCTTCACTCCTGGTAGGTCCGGGTCTGCCGGGGCCGTACGTACATAGGCCAGGGCCAGTGAGCCGCTGTACTTATAATTTACCTTATACTGCACCGATGGCTTGATATCAAAGGAGCCATTGGTGTATATAGTACCGGTGAGCTTGGCACCAAAATTATCGTTGGCTGCCCAGTAGTACCCACCATCCCTAAGGAAAAAGCCATTTGTAGCATCACTACCATACTTAGGGAGGATGATACCCGAATGCCTGCCCTGCTTGATAGGGAATATCGCAAAAGGAATATAAAGTGGCGTGGGAATATCTGCTATCCATAGGTTTGCAGGACCTGTGACTATGATCTTGCCGGGTATGAGTTTGATCTTTTTTGCTTTGAAATAAAAGTGCGGGTGATCGAGGTTACAGGTAGTATATTTCGATTTATATCCCCACCAGGCCTGGTCCTCACTTCGCTTCACCGCTTCACTATGCAGATAGGCATCTCCCTCGCTTGTACTCACTTCAAATACTTTACCTCTGGAATTCTTAAAGTTATACATCATCTTCCCTGCTCTATATTCCTTGCCGTCGTCCATGAATATAGGCTTACCTATCGTATTGCCCCCGGAGTCACGTCCCTCTGCGGTCATGATCATGGTCGTCCAGTCAAAGTCTACCTTATCGGCATTAAGTTGTATTTTCTGGTAATGAGTCTCTGCACCATTATATAGATACATCTTTTTGGAAGTGATATCGTACACTATAGAGTCTTTGGCCTTATAGGTTATTTTGTCTTTGATATCGCTGTCATCATCTTTGTTTTTGAGAGCGACCGTATCTATGTGTTTAGCGGAGTCGATCTTGACGATGGTGTATTCGCCATTTTTACCTCTGATCGTATCTGCTTTTACATTCATTGAGTCGACCATAGGAGTTTTAGCAGTATCATTCTTGATCACAACACCGGTTCCCGCATTACCCTTGACGGAACTATTTTTTGTGGTGTCAGGTTTTACTATCAGGTCATTAATTGAGTCGCTTGAGACTATTGTATAAGGGGTAGCAGGTATAGAATCCCTTTGCGAAAAGCTTAAATTGCTATAAAACATGAAAATAGCACAGAAAAGCAGACACTTTTCAAATGTCTGACAACCCTTGGTAGCATATATGTGAGTAGGTTTAAAAATATTTTAACCTATTTTGCCAAAATTATTCAATGTGTTCAAAAATAAAAAATCATAACGTGAACCGATTAGTTTCCTTGTTGGTATTCATCAGTTTAACGTCTTTTACATATACTTATGCAGGTGGCACCGGTCAGGGAGCTTCTGTGCATACACTTGTCATAGACCCAGGTCACGGCGGTATGGACCCCGGTGCTATCGGCCCCGGTGGCCATCATGAATCCGATCTTGCACTTGCTGTATCACTCAAGTTTGGCGAAATGGTCAAGGAAGCATTCCCGGACGTTAAGATCATTTACACACGTACCACTGATAAATTTGTATCACTGGCCGACCGCGCCGACATGGCAAATAAAGCAAAAGCTGACCTATTTATATGTATACATTTAAATTCCGCCCTCACACATGATGCATATGGCACCGCTACCTATGTGCTGGGGCTGCATCGCACTGATGATAATCTTGAAGTAGCAAAAAGAGAAAATGCGGTGATCGAGCTCGAAGGCGACAAGGACAAAAATTATGAGTTTGACCCCAACTCTCCCGAAGGGCACATCATCATGAGCATGAAGCAGAATGCTTTTCTGGACCAGAGCATCCTGATTGCATCAAAGATAGAAGACGAACTTGCCCAACTTTCTAAAAGAAAAAGTCACGGCGTCAAACAGGCTGGTTTTTGGGTACTGTATAAAACAGCCATGCCTTCACTGCTGGCTGAAATAGGTTTTATCTCAAATGCCACCGAAGAGCAATACCTGGCCACTGATGTCGGTCAGCAAAATATCGCTCTATCTATTTTCAAAGCTTTCCGCTCATATAAATATGAGATCGAAGGCATCAAGGATACCAATGCTATGGCAAATCAACCGACTATCCAAAAAAAAGCAGAGCCGCCGGTATCAGTCACCCAAGCCATGGCTCAAAACACAAATCAGGCAAACCCAAGCAATCCTCCAAAAGCAGTGGAACAACCAAAGCCAGTAGCGCCAGCCTCAGACCAACAACAACCAATAACCCAAAGTAGCCCGTCAACAGCTCCGGATACGGTGAAACCTAAACCTCCTGTGGATTACAAACCAATTGACAAGGTCGCTGCTATCATCCCCGATACACAGTCCATCGTACAGCATGGCAAGGTAGTAATGACCCCTGAGTCCACCCAGCCTAAAATAGAAAAGAAACCAGTGCCGCCTAAGGAAAATGATGCAGCCTCAATCAATGCTCCCGATACAGTAGCTAGTGTCGCTATAAAAGAAATACCAAAAGAATCGGTCAAAGCCAAGGCCGAACCACCTGCTCCTGTAGCGCAAAAACAACCGGAGACAGTCGCTGTCACACCCGCTAAGACTGAGCCTAAGCCTGTAGTCAAAGAACCGGCAAAACAGGTCGAGACCACACAGGTAGCTCCCAAAGAAACAATCACAAAAGAGCAGCCTAAAGGCAAAGAAGAGGTATACTTTACGGTACAGCTCCTGGCAGCCAAGCATAAACCGGGCAACTATGAAGATCTCGTGAATATGTTTGGGCTGATAGATCGTGAGGATATCGGTGAAGGAATAATAAGATATATGGCGGGTGAGTTTGCTACATATAGTGAAGCAAAAAAGGAACTGGAACTCGCTCACGAAAAAGGCATCAAAGATGCTTTCATCGTAGGTTACCTGAATAAGAAGCGCCTTGATGGCAGAGGTACATTCCTGCTAGGACAAAAATACCCTTAAGAACTTATTCTAAAAATCTTTTTTTAATATCTCCCGAAGGCACCATACAGGAATCTTTCTTTCCAAATATCCTGTATCGATACTTGGCTATAAGGTTGTATATTATATCCCTTAAGGGCCGAGGAATTATGATAAACCCATAAAAAACCATCCATAATCCTCCCAAGTCTTTCAATACATTGAGCGCTCCTGTAGACCTTTGATATACCATTCCATCTTTGATAAAGATAAATGAATTGAAATCGGTGAGCGGTAGACCATATTGCTCGAGTATCCGCTGGCCAGCATCAGACTGAAGCGAAGAGAAATAAAATCGCCCCTCCGGGTCATGAGAAATGATGAATTGGACAGAACTATTGCAGAGATTGCATATCCCGTCAAATAAAACAAGCCGTGAAGGGAGAATATCTTTGATAATTAATAATTAAAAGTGAATAATTANNTACTCAATACTTAATACTCAATACTATTTTTATTTACCAATCAAATGAATATTTTTGGTTAAAATTAAGTCATAGTGAACAACCAAACTAAGGTAGGCCTCTTTTCATTAATTACTATCATAATTTTCATTTTTGGTTTCTATTTTCTGAAAGGGGTGAACCTTTTCACCACCAAAAGTAAGTATTATGCAGTATTTGACAATGTAGATGGAATATACCAGTCCAACCCCGTCGTGGTAAA
>PLSN01000423.1 GCA_003165135.1 Bacteroidota bacterium | reverse complement strand
CCCGATGTTTCAATAAGTGAGTCTGTATTTACCTCGCATTGGGAATGTGTGTTTAACTGATTGCTTTCAACTAGGACTTTTAGTATTGCCATTTCATCTTCATTCATTGTTTTTTGTTTTTATTTCTCCAAAGCTATCAAACTTGATGTAACGTGCGCTTTTATTCACTACGCAAGGTATTTGCGCAATGAAATAAAACTTGTATATTTGTTGGAGATAGTTAGACGGTTATAAAAGACAATGATTATTTTTCGTACATCNNAATCTTAATACATAAGTGAAAAAAATGTACAAGTTGAGTTTGAGTATTTTAATGACAAGGCAGAGATTGTATATGCCTCAAAAAGGAGTGATTTGGGAGGATTAAATCTCTAATTGGCTTTGGAATGTAAAAAATTAGTTAATTTGAGGACATAAAATTACATTAGCACCATAAATACTTAGCCCATGAAGTTTGCAATCGATAAAAGAGACAGGTTCTGCGTACTGAAAATAGATGAAGAAAAACTGCTCAGCAACTTTGCCCCGCAGCTCAAATCAGAACTGGTAATGCTCCATACGGAGGGGTTTAAGAATATTATCCTTGACCTGTCAATAGTGCAGTTTGTGGACTCATCGGGCCTGAGCGCCCTGCTGGTAGGAAACAGGCTATCCAAAGAGGCAGGCGGTACATTTGTACTTACCAATCTGAATACCCATATCCAAAAGCTGGTGAAAATTTCCCAACTGGAGTCCATACTCAATATCGTACCATCGCTGTCTGAGTCGATAGACTTTGTGATGATGGAGGAGCTGGACCGCGATCTCAGGAGCTAATATATCACGATGCATTTTGAGGTTACCATTCTCGGCAGCAACGGCGCTATACCTGCGCATAACCGATATCCCACATCACAGTTCCTGAATTACAACGGACAGGGTTTTTTGCTCGATTGTGGCGAAGGCACACAGCTCCAGATGTCCAAATACAATATCAAAAGAGGAAAGCTCGACCATATTTTTATTTCGCATATACATGGTGATCATTTTTTCGGATTGATGGGCATACTGACTTCCTTCAATCTCAACTATCGCGAGCATCCGCTGCATATACACGCGTACCCCGGTGTTGAGGAGATCGTGAGGACCTATTTCAAACATGCCCAGACCATACTTCGCTATGAGATCATATTTCACCAGGTGACGGCAGATGAGCCGCGTGTGATATATGAAAACGATGGACTCACAGTAGAAACGATCATACTCAAGCACCGTATACCGACCACAGGGTTTTTATTTCGCGAGAAGGTCGGACCGAGAAAGATATTGCCTGCGAAACTTGACCAATATCAGATACCGGTGCATGAAATATCTGCGATCAAGATGGGAGGTGATTTCACTACTGAGGGAGGCAGTGTGATCCCTAATATAGAGCTGACGCATGATCCGGCACCACCGCGGAGCTATGCTTTCTGTACTGATACTGCATATACGGAGTCATTCATAGAGCAGATCAGGGGTGTGAATGTACTATATCATGAGGCGACCTTCGTGCATGAGCATAGGGCGCGTGCTGCTGAGACAGGCCACTCCACTACGAGAGAGGCTGCGACCATAGCGCTGAAAGCCAATGTCGACAAACTGATCATAGGGCATTTCTCCGCTCGCTATGAGGACCTGAGTCAGCTGCTGTCAGAGTGCAAGGATATATTCCCGAATACGGAACTGGCGATAGAAGGACATTTGTTTAGTATATAAAAGGGACGAAGGACGAGGGTCGAGGGACGTGCAATTGCCCCGATAAGTGAGTTAATATTATTAATTATTCACTATTAGTTATTCATTATCCAGTTGGTGTTTCCTATTCTCAGTCACATTGATGAATGTCCATTCCACTCTTTTTTCAAATGGATGTTGGCGCACCGGACAATCTGATAGCTGACACAGTTTGCAGCAGATAGGGATGCATGGGTCAGGATGGATAAAGACCTCTACGGGAAACTGGCCGGACTGGTTGATGAGCTTTTCGATCCTGTCGATCTCATCGTGCGTCTGCTCCAGTGTGAAGTAATAAGGCAAGGTGACATGGCAATCTACATGCAGGGCGCTACCATACTGGATCTCTCGCATATTATGAATGTCGATCCAGGAGTCACGGCGGTGGGTATTGAGATAAGAAACTATAGAAGTGATAATGTGGGTATCGGTTTCATCCATGATACCACTTAGCGAGCGGCGCATAAGGCGCAGACCAGTGTATGAGATGAAAAGCCCTGCTGCTATGGCAAAGAGATTATCCAGCATCCTGATACCGGTGAACCAGATGACGAGGACACCTATGAGTATCGCAAGGGAAATGTATCCATCTGACTGCAGGTGTTTGCCGTCGGCATCGAGTACGAGTGAGTTATATTCTTTGGCTTTTCTTTCGAGAAAGTAGCCTATGACATAGTTGGCGATCCCGGTCGCAATGATCAGTATCACACCCAGCTCCAGATGATGTATCTGCTCAGGGTGAAAGAAGTTGAGAACTGATTTTGCGATGATAAGAACAGATGCGAGAACGATGAGCACACCCTCGAAACCGGTCGCGATGAATTCGATCTTGCCATGGCCATAAGGATGGTCGATGTCTTTAGGCTTGGATGAGAGGATGAGGCTGTATACAGCAAATGAACCTGCTACTATATTGACCATGCCTTCGAGTGCATCTGTGAGTATGGTATTAGAATGAGTGAAGTAATAGGCTGTGAACTTCACGAGCATAATTACTACACCCAGACTGACTGCGACCTGCTGTATCCTTAATATTTTTGCCTCTCTGGTTGCTGACATGGGAGTGCAAAAGTAGGAAAAGAACTAGAGACACAACATTTTGCGTCCCTACATTAATATGCTCTGGCGAATATCACCCGTTCTTTGGAAGCTGAACCACTGAAAACACATATGCCATCCTCCTGAGGATTATTGAGCGGTATGCAGCGGATCGTAGCCTTGGTCAGTTCTTTGATCTTGTCTTCCGTCTCGCTTGTGCCATCCCAGTGTGCAGATATAAAGCCCGGTTCTTCGATCAGCTTGAGAAACTCATCCCATGTGTCTGCTTTGCGAATATGACTATCACGGAAAGCCAGGGCCTTGTTGTACATATTCTGCTGGATATCGTCGAGCAGCTTAGTGATATGATCCGCGATACCATCAAAAGATACTGTCTCTTTGGTCTTGGTATCCCGGCGAGCTATCTCGACAGTACCAGCTTCATAGTCGCGCATACCCATGGCGAGACGTACAGGCACGCCGCGCAGTTCGTACTCGGCAAACTTAAATCCCGGACGCTTGGTATCGTCATCATCGAGTTTCGCCGTGATGCCTTTTGCCTTTAGTTCATTGACAAGCGGAATAAGTTTTTCGCGAAGCTTATTTAGGTCTTCTTCACCTTTGTGAATAGGCACAATCGCTACATGCAGCGGTGCAAGTTTAGGAGGCAGCACGAGACCGTCATCATCGCTGTGGGCCATGATGAGAGCACCAACGAGACGAGTGGATACGCCCCATGAAGTAGCCCAGACGAACTCCTGTTTGCCTTCTTTGTTGAGGAACTGTACTTCAAACGCTTTAGCAAAGTTCTGTCCGAGGAAATGCGAGGTACCGGCCTGAAGCGCCTGCCCGTCTTGCATCATAGCCTCGATGCAGTATGTATCTACCGCTCCGGCGAAACGCTCATTGGGAGTCTTCCTGCCACGTATGACAGGCAGTGCGAGATACTGCTCAGCGAACTCGGCATAAACATCAAGCATTTTTTCTGTTTCCTCGATGGCCTCCTGTGCAGTGGCATGAGCGGTATGCCCTTCCTGCCAGAGAAACTCTGCGGTACGAAGGAAAAGGCGTGTCCTCATTTCCCACCTCACGACATTTGCCCACTGATTGATGAGCAGCGGGAGATCGCGATAGGACTGGATCCAGTTTTTGTATTGGTTCCAGATGATGGTCTCTGATGTAGGGCGCACGATGAGCTCTTCTTCGAGTTTCGCATCAGGGTCCACGATCACACCTTTGCCGTTCGGGTCATTGATCAGGCGGTAGTGAGTCACTACGGCACACTCTTTGGCGAAGCCCTCTATATGCGAAGCTTCCTTGCTTAGAAAGCTCTTTGGAATGAATAAAGGAAAGTATGCATTGACGTGACCTGTCTCTTTGAATCTTTTATCCAGTGCTGCCTGCATCTTTTCCCAGATACCAAAGCCATAAGGCTTGATGACCATGCATCCGCGCACAGGCGAATAGTCTGCAAGGCCTGCTTTCAGTACGAGGTCATTGTACCATTGGGAATAATCTGCTTCTCTGCTTGTGATCTCTTTAGCCATGATAAATCATTTTAAGTTTCTTTAACGATGTTGTATGTCGTTGATATTCATTTATTAAAAAATATGCATTAAACCCTCTTTGGGTATATTTTTAGTGCAAAATAATGGAGATAAATGTCATTCCAAGCCGTACTACGCAGGTCTTTTATTTTATAGCAAAACGCTGAAACCCTTGTGCCATAAGCCGAAATGACCTGCGAGGTCGTGGCAGGAGACACAAAAAAGTTAATAAATTCCTTAATAAAGCGTTATGGTATAGCATTTGCTCTTTGTTAAATGTTGGGGCTAAAGTATGAATTTATCGCAGATTAAACTTAAGTAAGCTAACTTTGTCATAACAACATAAAAAAGAAAACTATGTCAAGCATTAAAGTTTTTTTATCGGTCCTGTTTCTTAGTATTATTTCGCTGGGCACTGCTGTAGCCCAGAATGATGATGTATACTATAATCCTAATAATGACAGGGGCAACAACAGAAATAAAGATTACCAGAGCCAATATAACAATACCAAACCCAGTGATAATAATGGGTCCTATAATGACAATCAGGGCAGTTCGCAGCAGGGATACAATCAAAATAGCGGTAATAACCAGCAGAGCAATAATACTGGAGGAAATTATAATAGCAATGGCTATACTGCTAATGATGATTATTGGTATGATGATGACAATAACTATACAACACAGTTAAGGAGATATTACAATCCAGGTTATAGCGGTTTAGACTATTATAATGATTGGTATACTCCTTATTATTATTGGGGCTATGATCCATTTTATACCGGATTCTATGGTTACGGCTGTGGACTTGGCTTCGGCTGGGGTTATGGTTTCGGTTGGGGTGGATATGGCTGGGGCAGATTTGGCTATGGCTGGGGAGGCTACGGCTGGGGTAGAGGCTATGGCTACGGCGGCTATGGATGGGCCGGCAGAGGCTATGGCTACGGAGGTAGTTATGGCTACAGAAATTGGAGCGGCGCTAATGGTGTAGAGCACGGGCGCTCGGGAGCCGAACATGGTGGATCATTCGCTAATCATGCCGGGTATTCTAGTAATGCAGTTCATAGTGGAGTAGGAAGTGCCTCAAATAGCAATGCTATTCATAATTACTCAGGCTCAACTAATAATGCATCTCATAGCACAGGCTATTCAAACTCTGGCGAAAGGCCATATCAGGCGTCTCAAAGTAATCAGCAGCACAGCAATCAGGGCAGCAACTCAGCTCAAAGGAGTGGCCAACAGCAATATCATAGCGGGCAGCAGTCACAATCGCAGCATTATAATGGTGGTCAACAATCCCAACATTATAACGGGCAACAATCTCAGTCTCGTGGTTATTCATCTTCTCCATCCAGAGCATATAGTGGAGGAGCCAGCCGTGGATATAATGGAGGAGGTAGCCGTGGATATAGTGGCGGCGGCGGCCGCAGTGGCGGCGGCGNNACAGTGGTGGCGGTGGACACGGTGGAAGGCGCTAAAACAAAACAGTCAATAGAGAAAAAATTTAGTTAGAGAAAGAGGCGGGATCATGGATCATTTTTGAATGATTTGGTTCCGCTTTTTTATGAAAAAATAAAAATTTCGCAAATGAAAAAGCTAGTCATCTTCTCAAACCTATTACTCGCAGGAGCATCATTGTTCGCACAGGATTATGTATCTGATGCAGGCAGGATGATGCAGACCGATCTGTCAGGTACAGCACGCTCATTGGGTGCCGGAGGAGCATTCAGCACAGTGGGTGCAGATATGTCATCCATGAGTTCAAACCCGGCAGGCATTGCTCTCTACCGCAGCCATGAGTTTGCCATCAGCGGTGGTGGTATATGGGGCAGTAATAACAGCAGCTATCTCGGCCAGTCATCCAGCGCTTCATTTGACAAGGCTACTTTGTCACAGGCTGGTTTCGTTTTCGCTACGCGTAAGTTGTCCAACTATGATAACTTAAGCTATAACAGAGGCGGATCAAAACTGGACCGATTTGTTATTGGTTTTGGTTATCAGAAACTGGCCGACTTCAGCAGTGTACAGTATTTCTACGGCACAAATACTCAAAATTCCTATGCGGGCTCAATAGCAAGTCAGCTAAATGCAAACCAAAGCCCGCTTAATTCCGGTAATTTCCCGATCACGACGGTAAATGGATACAATGCCGGCCTGGTTAGCTATCCCAGTTCCACAAGTGACTTTCTGTCTTCTACTATCGGACTGCCGGTCAACCAAAGTGGCCAGATCACTACTACAGGGGGCCTGAATGAACTGAACCTTACATTAGGGTTTAATGTAGGCAATACGGTCTATATAGGTGCAGGTATGGGGGTGCCATATATCAGCTATCACCGGTATGCCACATTTAGTGAGTCAAGCAGCAGCGGCGATTCATCTTATACCAGTCAATATAACTACTCTCTCTCAGGATGGGGTATCAATGGCAAATTCGGTATCATTGTAAAGCCGGTACAGTGGCTTCGTGTGGGTGCAGCCATACAGTCTCCGACTCTCTATCGCCTCAACGAATCAGACTACGGCTATACAACCAGCAACTTTGGCGATAGTTCTTATGCAGCACAAAGCGGCCTTAATTACCAGTTTACTTACAATAATCCTCTCAAAGGTACTTTTGGCGCGAGCTTCTACCTCAAGCAGTGGGGATTTCTGTCAGTCGACTATGAACTGAATGACTATGGGCTTACGAAATTTACCTTTGACGGCAGCGACCGATCAGCTTCAGATCAGCTCAATGCCTATATAAAGAAAGACTATCAGCTGGCATCTACTGTCAAGGCAGGTGCGGAATTTGCATATAAAACACTTCGCCTCAGGGCAGGGTTCGCATGGAGTGAGTCACCATTTAATAATAACAATGTACCTACTACATACAATGGTGCAAGATTCAATTACACTGGAGGTATAGGATACAGGGGTCGCAGGTTCTTTGCCGATCTGGCATATGTACGTACTCAATATAAAAACTACTTTACGCCATACTCATATACAGATGCTCAGGGCAATCTCCAAAGTCCGGGTGTGATAAATACATTTTCATCTAACACTATCATAGCTACTATAGGTTTCAAGTTTGGTGTCAATAGAAACTAAACGGCGTCTTGCTTAAGGATCATACAGGTACTGACAGCGTGAGCATATAGCTTGTTGTTACTGTCCAGCAGTTGAGCTTCAACCAGTGCGGTCCTGCTGCCTGAATTGATGATTTTTCCGATTGCTCTCAGCACCCCTGTCTTGATTGTGATTGCCTTGAGGAAATTCACTTTTAGCTCGAGAGTAGTATATCCTGTGCCGGCAGGGAGAATGGAGTGCAGTGTACAGCCCATCGCAGAGTCCAGTATCGCAGAGATCACTCCGCCATGTACCGCGCCTATCGGGTTATAATGAAACTCCTGCGGCTCAAAAGAAAAGATTGCTTGTCCTTTTTCAGCACTATCCACCTTAAAATCCAGCGTATGCAATATCGGAGGGAATGGAATCTTCCCGTCACCCATAGCCTGAAGGTATTCAAGTCCTGACATTTGCATAGCCTTAGCTGCCCCTTCCATTGGGTCCTGCCAGTGTATTGTTTTTGTTCTTTCCATTATTGGATATGTTTTGTTATTTGCTTTTTTAATTTATAATTTACAAATATAGCAAATGGAAAAGGAATTTTTGTTTTTCAACCTAGTAGGGTTTTTCTTTTTGATATCATTGATATCAGCAGGAAAATAAAAAAGCCCTTAGCTTATTACAAAACTAAGGGCTTCAATTTATTTACAGAGATTATTATTTCAGCACTTCAAATTTGCCGAGTACCTTTCTGTTTTGGTTTTTGTCTGCCACTGCTATCATATAGACCCCATTGCTCAGGTCGCTGACGGAGATAGAGGTCTGATTGATAGATTGGGATTTGAGTTTCTCACCTAGCATATTGTAAACAACTATTTCAGAGA
>PLSN01000518.1 GCA_003165135.1 Bacteroidota bacterium | reverse complement strand
GTTTGACCCTGTGGATCCTGTCAAGTATGACTTTGCTTTGTTTGGGATGGGTGTAGAAAAGTATGACATCAATGTTAATGCCTAAATCAGCTTTAAATATTGAAATGTTTTTTTGAAATATTAGAAAGACACATAAGTTAAAACAATCAATGATTTAAAAATATTTTTTTCTATCAATTCGCTTGCTCATGTTATTATTTTGCTAATTTTAGATTAACAAAATAAATCAGACATGAAAAAGATATACCTCGCCTTTTGTCTTGTTTTTCTTTCTTCTGTTATCACCGATCTGAAAGCCCAATGCGCCAATGGCCGGTACCTAAATACCATATTTTCGGCTAATGCAAATGTCACTGACCAGGTCCAGTTTGGTACCGCAACTAAGTATGATGGAACTATCCAAAACCTTACTATGCTTATAGATACTCCGGAAGGAGATAATTTTGCCCACCGTCCTTTGATGATCCTCGCATTTGGAGGTAACTTCACCTCGGGCACAAATCTGAGCCCGGATATGGTACAGATCTGCCAGGCATTTGCCGAGCGCGGATTTGTGACTGCCAGTATCGACTACCGTCTCGGAGTGGCCAATAGCAATGACTCATGTATGTATCAGGCAGTGATCAGGGCCATTCAGGACATGAACGCTGCTATCCGCTTTTTTATGAAAGATGCCTACACCACAAATCAATTCAGAATAGATACTAACCAGATATTCTGTGGAGGAACATCAGCCGGTGCCTTCATAGGTGTCAATAAAGGCTATTTCAAAGAAAGCCTCAGTGATTTTTCACGCCCGATACCTCCTACACTGATATCCGCTATTTTTGAGCTCGGCGGCCCTGAAGGTGGTGATACTGTCAATGCCGGATACACTGACAAAATAAAAGGAATCATCGATCTCTGCGGTGCAGTAGTAGATACTCTCTGGATCCAGCCCGGAGACCCTATCCTGATCGGTGTGCATGGCACAGGAGATAGCACTGTACCATACTACTATGACAGTATAGAAGGCCTGACCAATGTCGACAAAGATTTTTTTGGCGGCGGCAATATCATTCAACGTTTTCATAGCCTTGGTCTTCCGATCGCCAATGACTCTATCCGGACTTTCATCGGTGCGCCTCATGCGCCCTTCGTATTGCCAGTACCATTGGTGCCACCTGCATCTCTCTACATGGATACCACAATATCTGTTTTGGCCAATTACATGTATATTAATATTGTTTGCGACTCCACTCAGGTATCGGGCATCAATGAAATTACCCAGAACAATGTCTATGTCTCCGTCTTTCCCAATCCGTCTGACGGTATCATGAATATCATATCCCATGACCCTAAAGACATGATAGTGGATGTGGTGGATATGGACGGAAGGCTGATAGAAAAGATCGACCTGCCGGCATACTCCAGCCAATCTATGCGGAAAGACAATAACATCAGTGCCGGTATGTACCTCCTGAACTATTACGATGCTACGGGTACGGTCAGAATGAAAACTCAAAAGGTTACTTTCTACTAAAGGTAGCCTTATTTGAGTTTGTCATTATTCAGATGCCTTGTCGCATCCCGCTTTGCTTTTTTGTCGAGGTTCTTTGCCAGTGCATCCGTCAGGTTCACGCCTGTCTGATTGGCAAGGCATAGTAGTACCCATAATACATCTGCCATCTCATCGGCCAGGTCCACCTGCTTGTCAGATTCCTTATAGGATTGCTCTCCATACTTACGCGCCATGATACGCGCCACCTCACCTACTTCTTCCATGAGTATGGCGGTATTGGTCAGCTCGCTGAAGTAGCGTACTCCTGTGGTTTTGATCCATTGGTCGACTGTGTCCTGTGCTTCCTGTATTGTCATATTCTTTTTCTTTTTTCCATTTCTTCTGCTATCCTCTTTGAGTCATAAGCATCCAGCTTCTTCAGGTTTTCTATCACATTGTTATAGCTTACTTCATTTCGGTTCTGGCTTAGTTTACTTGCGGCTTCAATTTTATGGATTACTATTTCTATGCCTACTATACCTCTCAGGTCTTTGTCCAATAGTTCCTTTGGCAATTCATCATAGTCAAGCGGCTTCTCTGCATGGATGGTCTCATAGCGATGCATCATTTTGTGAAGCATGGCTTCGAGTGCCTCACCCTCGATGATCGATACCTTGCCGGATAGATGTACTGCTTTATAATTCCATGTAGGCACATTCTTTTGGTCGTACCATGAGGGTGATACATAGCTATGCGGCCCCATGAATATTGCCAGCACGTCAGGCTGCTCTTTGAAGTTTCTCCACTGAGGATTGGCGCGAGCTATATGGCCATGAAGCTTCCATACTCCTTCTTTATCAATGGCAAGCTCCAAAGGCATATGCGTAGCCCAGGGCAGGCCATCCACTATAGATACCAAGGTGGCAAAGCCGAATTCTTTGACGAGGGCAGCTATCTGATAGAGGTCTTTTTCCTCGTAGTGTTTTGGTACGTACATATTACTCTCTGTTCTTTGAATCAATATTGATCGTCACAGGGCCATCATTTATGAGTGCCACTTTCATATCCGCTCCAAACTCACCTGTGCTCACATTCTTACCGAGTTCTTTCCCAACCAGAAAAATAAATTTCTCATACAGGGGAATGGCCGAGTGAGGTTTTGCCGCATGAATGAACGATGGACGATTGCCTTTTTTTGTCATGGCATGAAGTGTAAACTGCGATACTATAATAATGTCGCCGCTGACATTTAGTACAGACAGGTTCATCAAGTCATTATCATCGGTAAATATCCGCAGGTTTACGATCTTGGCAGCCATCCACTCGAGGTCTTCTGTTGTATCCTCCTCTTCGAACCCCGCCAATACCAATAGTCCTGTACCTATAGACGATTTGACTGTGCCCTCTATAGTGACGCTGGCTTCGGATACTCTTTGGATGGTGACTCTCATAGATTTGATTTACAGATTTACGGAATTACTATTTACAGATTTTTGATTTCGGTCGTTTATCATTTGCATTGCATTGGCACATTGGCATATTAGCAAATTAGCACATTCTCACTCATTCTCCCAGTGCTTATAGTTGGCCTTATAGTCAGCCATGATGGCCAGATAATTGATATACCGTTCCTCTGATACCCTGCCGTCGAGGTATGCCTGCTTGACTGCGCAACCGGGTTCATTGTCATGCATGCAGTTGTTAAATTTGCACTGAGGTATCAGCTCCCGCATCTCTATATAGTAGTGGCTGATCTCTTCAG
>PLSN01000200.1 GCA_003165135.1 Bacteroidota bacterium | reverse complement strand
GATTATTTATATGTATAACTTAATTTTTAACATGGCTATGTTCAACTAATAAGTGCAAAGGTTTTGTTGGTTACTTGTTTCAGACCGAACCTGATAATACTATATTCGCATCATAAAATCTGACATGGAAAAACTACAACCGTACTTCGAAAGCAATAAGCAACGCTTTCTCGATGAGCTCCTCGACCTGCTCCGCATACCCTCTGTGAGCGCCGATCCTAAATTCAAAGACGATGTGCTACGCACCGCTGAGTATGTCAAAGCGAAACTCTTAGCCGCCGGTGCGGAGAATGTGACCCTTGAGCAGACCAAAGGTTACCCTGTGGTATATGGTGACAAGATCATCGACCCGAAGCTGCCTACAGTATTGGTATACGGCCACTATGATGTGCAGCCTGCTGACCCGTATGAACTGTGGCATTCGCCGCCATTCGAACCAGTGATCAAGGACGGAAACATATATGCCCGTGGCAGCGCCGATGACAAAGGCCAGATGTATATGCATGTTAAGGCATTTGAAATGATGCTGAAAAATAACAGCCTGCCATGTAATGTCAAGTTTATGATAGAAGGTGAAGAAGAAGTAGGTTCTGAAAACCTCGAAACCTATGTCAAAGCCAATACTTCAAAGCTGAAGAGCGATGTAGTGCTTATATCAGATACATCCATCATAGCCAATGACACTCCGTCCATTACTACGGGCCTGAGAGGACTGGCATATCTGGAAGTAGAAGTGACAGGACCAAACCGGGACCTTCACTCCGGTGTGTATGGCGGTGCTGTGGCAAATCCTATCAATATCCTCTGCGACATGATCTCATCACTGCATGACAAGGACAGGAAGGTCAATATACCGGGCTTCTACGATGATGTGCAGATAGTATCTGACAGCGAAAGAGCTGAGATGGCAAAAGCGCCGTTTTCACTCTCAGAATATGAGAAAGACCTAGATGTCAATGAGGTACTCGGTGAGAAAGGATATTCAACTACAGAGCGAGTATCTATACGTCCTACGCTCGATGTGAATGGTATCTGGGGCGGCTATATCGGACAGGGTGCTAAGACCGTATTGCCATCCAAGGCATATGCTAAAGTAAGTATGCGCCTCGTGCCCAATCAATCTTCTGAGAAGATCACTAAGCTATTTGAAGATCACTTCAAGAGCATAGCACCTAAATATGTGAAAGTAAAAGTGACCAATCTGCATGGTGGCGAAGCAGCAGTGACACCTACTGATACGGTGGCATACAAAGCTGCATCAAAGGCCATGGAAAAGACCTTTGGCAAAGCCCCGATACCTCAGCGTACAGGCGGCAGTATACCGATAGTGACCATGTTTGAGCGGGTGCTCAATACTAAATCGGTGCTGTTTGGCTTCGGACTGGACTCTGACTCGATACACTCGCCAAATGAGCATTACGGCCTGTTCAATTATTATAAAGGTATAGAGACAATACCATACTTCTTTCAGTATTTTACTGAGATGTCGAAGTGAAAATCTCCCGCAGATAGCGCAGATCTTCACAGAAAATTAATTTGCGAAGATCTGCGCTATCTGCGGTAGTAATCTTGTTCCTATAGAGTTTGCTATATTTACTATATGGTTACAACTATGAGATATCTTCTACTGGCAATACAGTTTTGTGCATTCACGAGTATGACTGTCAGTGCTGCTGATAGTACTTTTCACTCTATAGATTCTTTTGCTGTCAATACACCACCCACATTAGTATATGATGTGGACAGCGTAGCAGCCTATCTGAAGCAAGGTTGTAAAACAGATTTGGAGAAAGCCCGCGCGGCCTTTGCCTGGGAGGCAAACAACATCAGGTATGATGATAAGGGGTTCAACACGGGCAATATTCCCGACCAGTCACCGGCCAAAGTGATAAAGCGCCGTCATGCAGTATGCGAGGGTTATTCACAGCTTTATAAAGCACTCTGCACAGCTATGGGCCTGGAGGCAGTGGTAGTGTCAGGCCATGCCAAAGCCTATGGCTACAGGCCCGGACAAAAATTCGAAGGTAAGGACCCCAATCACTCATGGAATGCAGTCAAGGTAGCCGGACAGTGGCTACTGGTAGATGTGACTTGGGGTGCAGGTCATGCCGAAGGTGAGCGTGGCAAACTCGTTAGCCTGAAAAGATATACCCCATATTTTTTTAACGTAGATAAGTATGAGTTTTTCTTCCGCCACTATCCGGTGGACTATCAGTGGTCACTGCTGAGTGAACCAATCAGCCTGCGCCAGTATCAGGAGATGCCGCTCGTCATGGAGCCTTTCTTTATGCTTGGATTCAGCGGCAAGGATATAATCTCTAAGTATCTGGATAAGACCTTGCCGGCAGAGTTGCCTATGTCATTTCCCACTACGCACAATGTCAAAGTAGTAGACTTCCCTTTGGATGGCACACTCGCAGCGGGCACTCAAATGAATTTCACGGTCCTAAGTGATGAAGACATCACTATGGCGATCTCAAACGATATTAAGAAGCCACCTGTCATGATGCAAAAATCAGGCAACCGATATACTGCATCGCTGACCCTAAGCCGTGGTGATCTGCATGTCGCCATCGGTATTAAAGGATCTCGTTTCTCGGATATACTTATGTATAAGGTGAAGTGAGACCTCACCCATCTGCCTTCGGCATCTTCCCTCTCCGAAGGAGAGGGAAGAACCTATAGCATTAAAGACGGCATAAACTCAACCATTATTAATTTTGTATTTCATTTTCAAATTCTTTCTTATACCCACAGAGTCCTTGCAATCCACCGGTGTGTATGGCTACGATCTTTGTGCCACGCGGGAATTGATCGTTCTTTATCATATCATACAGTCCATAGATCATCTTGCCGGTGTAGACTGGTTCCAGCTGTGTCAGATGGTTTTGTTTGAAGGCCTTGATGAAATCTATCAGCTCATCATTGACTTTGGCATAGCCACCGAAATGATAGTCAAAAGTGATCTGCAAGTTGTCAAAGGTTTTGTCAGTGAAGTCCTGCACCAGTTCGGTAATTGATGAGGTAAGCGTATCCTTGCCTTTGAGTGAAGAAAAGCCAAGTGCTTTCTTCTTGCCATAAAGTCCTGCCACGACCCCTGCGAGTGTACCACCTGTACCGCAGCCGAGGCAGATGTAGTCATAGTCGGTCTTTATCTCATTGACCATCTCGATGCAGCCTTGCAGCGCATAGATATTGGTACCGCCTTCAGGTACCATATAGAACTCTCCGAGTTGCACATGCAGGCTCTCTATGCTTTCGGGTTCATTCTTGAGCCGATATTGAGCCCTGTCCATGAAGAGTATCCGCATGCCATTCTTTGCTGCATTTTGGAGTGTGTCAGTGGGTTCTTCGCTTGGTTCACCTCGTATGATGCCAATGGTCTTAAAGCCAAACAACTTGCCGGCAGCGGCGAGAGCATGGATATGGTTCGAATATGGCCCGCCGAAGGTCAATAGCGTGCTCAGTCCCTCTTCTTTGGCCTCTACGAGATTGTATTTGAGCTTGCGCCACTTATTGCCCGATATGTCAGGATGGGTCAGGTCATCGCGTTTGAGCCATACCTCCACACCCTTTTCTCGGAATAAGGGCTCGTTGATGTGCTGTAATGGTGTGGGTTTGATGTGCATAGCCGGGGCGAAAGTAATGATTGGGTAAGTAAAGTTGTAATTTGGGTGCTGACTACTCATTAGTATTCTTTATTCTTGCATATTATGGAGCCAAAAAAAATATTGGTCGTTTATTTCACCCAGTCAGGCCAGATGCTGACCATTGCTCGGAAGTTTTGCGAGTCATTTGCCTCCGATACTACATATAGTATTGTTTATGAGGAACTAAAACCCGTCAATGCGTATCCATTTCCATGGTCCGCTTTCACTTTTTTCAATGGCTTTCCCGAAGCTTTTTATGAGAAACCTATTGCCTTGCAGCCCTATTCGGATAAACTGAATGATAAGTACGACCTGATAATACTGGCCTATCAACCTTGGTTTTTGACACCATCGCCTGTGTTTTCGAGCTTTCTGCAGTCACAAGCAGGAAAAAAAGTCCTCAATGGCACTAAGGTCGTCACACTCATCGGCTGCCGCAATATGTGGCTTGGGGCACAGGAGAAGGTCAAGAAGCGTCTCATCGCTGCAGGAGCCAGTTTGATCGCAAATATCGCAC
>PLSN01000022.1 GCA_003165135.1 Bacteroidota bacterium | reverse complement strand
AGACGGATTAGGATAGACAAGTATTTTGTCAGAAGGTTTACTGATCGGGATAATGCCGGTAGGAGCAGAGGTATCCAGCTTGGCAAGGAAACTATTCTGTAATCCCGGATATAAAGTATCTGCGCCGAATATGATAGTTGAACTCTGAAATTGGCCTGCCACATAAATACCTCCATTGCTGTAGGATATTCCTGCGCCATCATTATTACTCGTACCACCGGCAGCTATAGCCCAAAGTGCATTGCCTGACATATCATACTTAGCAGCGAAAGTGATCTCATTTCCGGAGGGATTGACCAGTACAGAGCTGCCAAATAGGACCGTATCACTCTGAAAGTATCCTGTCAGGTATGCATTGCCATTCGCATCTGTGCTGATGCCATTAGCTTGCTCTGCATAATTGCCGCCTGCACTTCGGGCCCACAATAAATTTCCTGAAGGGTCATATTTTGCAGTGAAAATATTCTGATAGCCGACAGAGGCCAATGTATCATTACCTATAAAAATAGTATCGTTATAATACCCCGTCATATATACATTGCCTGATGGATCTGCAGATAGTCCTACAGAAGTATTATTACCACCACTGTTATTATTGCCACCTGCATATTTTACCCAGAGCTTATCACCTGATGAATCATATTTTATCAGAAATACATTGTTGTTGTATGGACTTGCGATCAAATTGCCGAGGCTGCCTACATACATATAATTGCTCTGGAAGGAACCTGTCATAAAAACATTGCCATTGGCATCAGGGTAGACGGCTGTCGCCCCAACTGAGTTAGGTGATCCCACATTCCGTATCCATACAGCATGGCCCGCAGGGTCAAGTTTCGCTATGAAACCATCACTGCTTCCTATGTGATTTACGGTCACATTGTCTATGGTGAGACTATCTCCCGTGAAATTCCCCGTGACATATACATTGCCATTCGCATCTGTGCTTATACCTATGGCTATGTCATTATTGATACCTCCTAGGTTTTTTGCCCAGGTCACATCGCCTGTGGGGTCATATTTGACTAGATAGACATTACTGTTTTGCGCACCGGTATGTGGATCGTACAAAGTATAGTTGTCAAAAGAAATACTGTCATTATAAAAATTCCCTACTATGAATACGTTGCCGCTTGCATCAGCAGCCACGCCATCTGCATCTGCATATCCGGTGCTATTGCGAGCCCAAAGTACATTGCCTGCCGCATTATATTTTGCAATGAAAACATCCTGATAGGGTCCGTTAATGTTATTGAGAGTATCACTTCCAAAAACAAGTTGGCCATTAAAATACCCCGTATAGTAAACATTTCCGCCCGGGTCGGTACATACTGCATTGCCAAAGCTTATTCCTGTCGGACTAATTGCCCATTGCCAGTTTTGCGCACTGAGCTTGACTGTGAATACAGATAGTAAAAGAGAGATGTAGCAAATTGCTTTCATGTGGGTTTAATCTTTTACTATTTTAATGGTTGTCGAATTGTTATTCTTATCAGTAAGTTTGATAAAATATAATCCATCGCTGAATGCTGCCACACTGATATTATTTACTGATCCGTATGTCATACCGATCCCGCTCTGCTTTGATAATACCTGTCCCGATATGTCTGCAATAGAATATGACAAAGTATTTTGATCATATCCTGTATACAGTATGGAGACATTATTGGATGAGGGATTCGGATAGGCATTGATGCTGGATGCAAATGAGGGAGCGCTGGCATTCTGATCTGAGATCACGGCGCAGGCTGAGTCACCGCTGCAACCTGGTATCATAAAACTCACATCGCCATATGGGATGTAAGCCTGAACGTCAGTGCTGTCGATCCATTGCCGGATATGAAAATACTGATCGCTGACTGGCTGCTGTATGTATATGATCCCGACCTTCACTGCGTATTTTTCATTGGCATGGAGAGTAATTCCTTTTAAAAAGATCTTACTGTCTCCGGGGAAGACCACACTCTTCGCTTTAGTATCGACCAGGATATTTGTACCCTGCTCGCCGTTGGCAGCCCATCTGTCAAATAGACCACCAAGCTGGATCTCAACCCTGGCATAAGCAGATATATCGCCGGAGAAGCTCGGATGCAACTGTTTTTCAGATGCAAACTCAAATGAAAATTCCTGATCAGTATTTTCAGCATTAGCCAATAAGATCTGATGCCATTGTACTTCCTCTGTGCTGTTAGCTGTGTTTATCACCAGATTTCTGGTTGCGATCTTATTATTGTTAGTCACATTGATCGCAGTATTGATTCCTTCGG
The DNA here is from genome assembly GCA_003165135.1 of Bacteroidota bacterium. GTDB lineage: Bacteria > Bacteroidota > Bacteroidia > Chitinophagales > LD1 > UBA1941. Next base: position 342 of record PLSN01000022.1, on the reverse strand, counting down.
CGGTTGACATTCCATATGGAGAAGTAGGACTTGTCTCTATACGGCCGAGAAGGCAAACATCAACACTCGTGATAGATGCGTCATAGTTCGCAGGATTTGGCGGATACCACGCAGCACTTAATGTATCTAACGAACCCGGCGCGATGGCAGGAATACTAATAGGAGTAGTATTGGTCCAGTCTCCGGGCCATGTTTCTCCAGTGCTGGCCTTTGTCCAATAAAGGTCGAGCTGCTCAGTACCCGAGCTGGTCACACAGCCTTCATTTCTGACCCTCGCATTCAGATAGTTTGCTGTGGATGGAGCATATACAGGATTTTGATTTATAAAAGCCTGATCGTTGT
>PLSN01000411.1 GCA_003165135.1 Bacteroidota bacterium | reverse complement strand
GTTGATTTCACTTTTCCTGATGATCATCCGGATACAGTGAGACTATTCAAATCGCTTAAGAAAAAACCTTCCACACCAAAAGTATATATAGGCTGTGCCAAATGGGGGCGCCCTGACTGGATAGGAAAGATATACCCGAAGGGAACCAAAGCCACAGACTTTCTCAAACACTACACAAAGTATTTTAACTCCATCGAGCTGAATGCCATGTTCTACCAGACCTTCCCTCGTGTAGTGACATCTAAATGGGCCAGCTATGCCGATGATGATTTTCGGTTCTGTCCTAAGATGTCGCAGTACATCACCCATATCAAACGGCTAAAGGACGTCGAGGAGCAGACTGATATGTTTCTGAGCAGTCTACTTGGTTTCGGCGATAAGCTTGGTCATACTTTCATACAATTCGACGACAGGTTTGGAACAAAGAACCTTGACACTCTCAAAGCCTATCTGGAATATCTACCAAAGGACTTCAAAGCCTGTGTTGAATTCCGGCAAGAGGATTGGTTCAAGGAGTCGGTGATCACTCATGATGCATTTGAGATGCTCAAAGAGATGAGAATCGGCACTGTGATCACAGATACATCGGGCAGGCGTGATGTGCTAAATATGCGACTGACCACTCCTGTAGCATTCATCCGCTTCGTAGGCAATAACCTCCATCCGACTGACTATAAACGTATCGACGACTGGGTCGGGAGGATGAAACTCTGGATCGACAGCGGCATCGAGACGATCTATTTTTTTATCCATAATCATGAAGAACTGAACAGTCCTGAACTCTGCAAGTATACCATTCAAAAGCTAAATGCAGCCACAGGATTGAACATTGCTGAGCCGAAACTGTTGAATGATAAACCGTCATTGTTTTAAATAGGTTAAACTTTATAATATGGAAACTTTCCTCAGATGTGCAGTAGCGATCCTAATTTTCCAATCCCTGCTTTTCATCGTTGCTTTACTCAAAAAGAACAATGGCATCGCTGACATCGGCTGGGGTATCGGTTTTATCATTATTGCCACTCTATGCACCCACTATTATCTTTTCAAATGTGCTTTTGCCAGTATTTTCACAGAACGTTCAGAGCCTGACATCGCCTTCCTACTATTGGTTTCATTAGTCGCCGTCTGGGGTTTGCGATTATCCATCTATCTTCTTATCCGCAATTGGTCCAAGCCCGAAGACTGGCGGTATGCCAAGTGGCGTCAGGACTGGGGCAAGAGTTTCCTGATCCGCTCTTTTCTTCAGGTCTTCGTTTTGCAAGGTTTCTTCATGATGATCATTGGTTCTCCTATTATACTAGCGGCACTCGATAGTGCCACTGATGCAATTCCTTATACCATCTTGCAATGCATCTTCGTCTCTCTCGGTTTGATACTTTGGCTCATCGGTTTCTTTTTTCAGGCGGTCGGCGACTATCAGTTGTTTGTATTCAAAAAAGACACTTCAAACAAAGGCCGTGTCATGCGCTACGGTGTGTGGCGATATTCACGTCATCCCAACTACTTCGGCGAGGCGACCATGTGGTGGGGCATCTTTCTCATCAGCTGCATCTCTACTCACAGTATCATAGGCATCCTGCTCAGGACATTCGGGCCTGCTACCATCACCTTTATGCTGCTTAGGGTGTCAGGAGTGATCATGCTCGAGAACAAATACAAAGGAAACTCAGAGTATGAAGAGTATCAAAAGAATACAAGCTCGTTTATACCAATGCGTCCTAAAATAAAGTGACAATTTTAAAGTCCCCCGGAGAGATGAAAAAGGATGTGTGTCCGTGCCGTTTATTTACTTGTGCGTTCCAGATCTGCTTGTTTGGCTTTGTTCACTTCACTTACTTTAGAACCGAAGAAAACGAAGACTACAAGGATGGCGCAAAAAACGACCAGCATCACGTTCATGGAGGTATTTGATTTCATTTTTACTAAATTGATAGTATAGTATTAACGTAAAGCTACGTCTTTAGTTGCTCTTTTTTGTCATGCTAAAGTCACATTTACCCACACTAATCCATTGTAAATCCATATAATAAGACTCAATTTTGACTTTGGCAAGGTTTGTGATAGTAGAGATAAACTGCTAATATGTGTAGTAGGCTAAACAGAAAATCACATATACTATAATGATTTAACATCTATGGTGTAACACCTAAAGATGTTGGAAAGATTATATGTTAAATTTTATTGACTGTTAAAAAACCGTAATCTGTCTTTTTTCTTCAGCAAACGACTTTTCCGACTCAATTTATCCTGTCAAATCCGGTATAAGGTACCAGTGCTTTGGGCATTCTGATATCATGTCCGGTCTGATGATTTTCGAGCAGAGAGGCGACAATACGAGGTAATGCAAGAGCACTGCCATTGAGTGAATGCGCCAGCCTTACTTTCTTGTTCTCATCTCTGAACCTCGCCTTGAGCCTGTTAGTTTGAAATGTTTCAAAGTTTGACACAGAGCTGACCTCCAACCAGCGTTTCTGTGCCGCACTGTACACCTCAAAGTCATAGGTCAACGCAGAGGTGAAGCTCATATCGCCTCCGCACAGTCTCAATATACGATACGGCAGCTCGAGTAGTTGCAGCAGGCCCTCTATATGTTTCACCATGCTCTCCAGAGTCTCGTATGACCTGTCGGGATGCTGTATCTGTACGATCTCTACTTTGTCGAACTGATGCAGGCGGTTCAGCCCGCGCACATCCTTGCCATAGCTCCCAGCCTCACGACGAAAGCATGGGGTATACGCCACATTCTTTTTGGGGAGGTCGCGCTCTTCGATTATTTCATCGCGATAGATATTTGTGACCGGCACTTCGGCAGTAGGGATGAGATAGAAATTATCTACTGTAGCGTGGTACATCTGTCCCTCCTTATCCGGCAACTGTCCTGTGCCACGCGCAGAGTCTTCATTGACCATATGTGGAGGCGCTACCTCGAAGTATCCTGCATCGATAGCATGATCGAGAAAGAAACTGATCAGCGCACGCTGTAGTTTGGCGCCTTTACCTTTGTATACCGGAAAGCCCGCACCGGTGATCTTCACGCCCAGCTCAAGGTCAAAGAGGTCATACTTCTTAGCCAGGTCCCAGTGTGGCAAAGCGTTCTCATGCAAGTCAGGTATCTGTCCTGCTTCTTTGACTACTTCATTCTCCTCATGAGTTTTGCCCTCGGGTACGGATGAGTGAGGCAGATTAGGCAGCTGCAACAGAATGTCCTTTTGTGCATCTTCGAGATCAGCCAACTCTCCAGTCAGACGGGCAGAGTCTTCCTTCAGTCCTGTGGCTTGTACTTTCTTTTCATCGGCTTCAGCTTTTTTACCTTGTTTGAATAGGTCACCTATTTCTTTCGCGAGTATATTTTCTTTACCTCGTATCTCTTCGAGTGACTGCTGCACTTTACGGCGTTTCTCATCCACCTGCAGTAGTTCATCCACGAGGAATAGGTCTTTAAAATGCTTCTTCTTCAGTCCCGCCTTCACCAGGTCGGCATTCGTTCTTATCAGGGCTATTTCTAACATAGTATCATCTTACATTTAGTCGGCAAAGATAAAAATTGTTGATTGGTTTAGCGGTTCACCCCCAAACCCCCTAAAGGGGGC
>PLSN01000422.1 GCA_003165135.1 Bacteroidota bacterium | reverse complement strand
TGAGATCGTCTTTGAGCCCCTGCGATGCGACGACCTCCTCATAAGTGCTCTTGATCAGGTTTATAGGTTTCATACTTTCGTATGTCAGGCGCAGATGCTCTCTGAGCGCCAGCTCCTCAGCAGAGCGTTTGGCCTCGAGCACTATGATGGCTTCTCTCAGGCTGGTATCGGAATTTATCTTTCTCATGGTTGTGCCTGTTGAAGCACTTGTGTAATAATGAAATTGCTTAGCGGCTTTTTGATCCATTTGTATAGGAAAAAGTGTAGCACGATGCCTGCGATGAGATAAAACCCTGAGACTATCAGGAAACCTATATAGTACCTGCCCAGCAGATCGCCCAGCAGGAATGCAATGCCGATATTGACGAATAATACAAACAGCGTAAAGACAATGATCACTGCCAGCCTCGATACTACTGATGATGCGACCAGGGTCGTAGTCTCCAGCGATCTTAGCTTAGCGATCTCATAGCTCGATGTGCTATAAGTCTCGATCTTTTCAAATAATCCCTCGATCACATGTGCAGGAGTTTCCATGGTCTTTTATTTAGTGGCAGCAGTCACTTCGGCCAGTACCTTTTCGACTTTGTGCTCTCCCGCTTCAATGATATGTGCGGCTTCGTCCTTCATGTCTTCAAATTTCTCCGTGATGCTTTCGATAAACTCGTTGAATTTCTCTTCGAGCTCCTCGGCGTATTCGTCGCTCTTTCTTGATATTTTCTTTCGGGTATTTGTGCCCTTGTCAGGCGCGAACAATATACCCAATGTGGCCCCCGCGGCTACGCCTGCGAGCACGCCCAATAATACTTTTCCTGATCCCATGATATTTGTCTTTTAGTTTATTAATAAAATATAGTGATTGGCCTTATTTGTGTGCCTTTGTTTATTGTTCCAGAAGTTTGAATAGTTCTGTAAGGTTAGGAGATAAGATGATCTCTGTCCTACGGTTTGCCGAGCGTCCTTCCTCTGTTTGATTTGACTTGATAGGATAAAATTTACTTCTCCCTGCCGCTGTGATAGTAGTAGGATCGACCATGTAGTCTTTGGTGAGTATGCGAACGATAGAAGTGGCCCTGGCAGTACTAAGTGCCCAATTGTCCTGAAATTTCACTTTGTTGATAGGTATGCTATCGGTATGGCCTTCTATCATGATATTAATATTGGATGTGCTGTTGAGTACTTTGGCGAGTGTGCCTAATGCTTCTTGTCCTTTAGGATCAACAACATCACTGCCCGATTTGAAAAGAAGTTTTTCCTGCAGTGACACATATACTTTGCCATCCTTCACATATACGGTGAGCTCATCAGCTTTGAAATTGATGAGTGCATCCCCGATATCTTTTTTGAGTTTATTGAGTATATCTTTCTGTGCCTGTATCAGGTCCTGCAGGCTCTTTAATCTCTTAGCCTGGTCAGCTATCGTCATCTTAGACTTTGATGAAAGATCCTTCAGGTCACTTTGAGAAGCAGCATTGGCATTTTGCAAAGCATCTCTCTGGCTTTCGAGGTCTTTGACTGCAGCGTTGCATTCGTTCAGTATACGGTGTGTGGTTGAACTATCGCCTTGAAGTTTGTATACCTTGTTTTCAGAAGCAAGAAATTTGGCTTTCGTGACGCATGAGGAAAGCGATAGTATAGCAGCTAAAAGAACCAGTAATGAGTATTTTGATATTTTTTTCATGAGAATGTTTTTTGTGGTTATTGTAATACAAAGATGGGTGTATACCAGTGGTAAGCGTTACACAATTCTTAAATAGAGTTACATGATTCACACATGATGGTGATCGATAAAAAAATGCCATTGATCAATGACCAGTGGCACTTTGTTTTTCGCAAAACCTATCCTATTTAACTAGTTTGTGTCTAAAGCTTAATTGCAGTTATAGCCTGTATTTTCATACACGCTGACCGCTGCATTGTAGTCGTTGTCGCTATTGTAGCTATTTCTGCAAATAGTAGAAATAGAGCCGCCGTTTTTGGTGCAGGTGGTACATTTATTGCATGAAGGAAAAAGTGAAATGCAGATAGCTGATATCGCTATGATAAGGATTGATTTTTTCATTATGATTTTTTATTGTTGTGAGTTTAATGATGCAAAGCTAAGGAGGATAAGCGCTGATGCGTTACACAATTGCCTTAAAGAATTACAACATTCACACATGATTCTGCTTCATCACTTACTATGATACGATATCTGTATTCTGAAAATAGTTTTTGATAAAAGAGTGCTGCTGCTGGTCGTTTATTTTATCAGCAGGTTTTACGATGATCCGTATTTTGGAGAAATGATGATCTGCTTTAAGTAGGTTGTATAGTTCTGTTTTGGCTTCTGTGGGGCCGAAGAGCAATATATCATCATAGCTCCTGATCACATTGCTTATTTTTTTGTAGTAGTCTGATTCCTCATGCTTCTCTTTATTGTGCATGAGCTTTTCGCTCTCGCCTATGCTATGTTCCTTTTCTTCATGTGTGAACTTTGATATGATATTTTTGGACTCTTCAGGGCTTCCGGTATATTCGATCAGGTGAGCATTGGCATGATCCATGTATACGCCTAGTTTTTTAGCAATTGTCATTTTGTTTTGATTTGGTATTACGGCTATATTGCCGCTTCACAAAGATGATGCTAAGTACGCCGGCGGCGTTACACAATTGCAGTTGAGAGTTACATTATTCACACATTCTTTATCAGGTTTTTGTTTAACCTGAATGTGGTGAGTTGCTTTTGGATCTCCGAGAGATATTCCTTGAGCTCGGCTGTAGTGATGTCAGCATCAGCATAAGAGAGAAACAAAGGAGTTTCGCTCATGAGCTTATAAACCTCAGGAAATTCGGTTTGAATCTTTGCCGTGACTGCCATGATCTCGGCAGTCAGTTTCTCATGTGTGGGGCTTTTCATTCGTATCCGCTTTTGATGATGGTCTGTATCATTTTAAAACGTTCGTTTGGCTTGATGAGATTGGGGGCATGAGCCGGTATGACGATAGACTGGCCTGTGACCAGATGGTTCGATTTGCCGTTTATCAAGATCTCTGCCTGGCCGTCTATGATCTACACGAATGTGTCAAAAGGAGTCGTCTTCTCGGTAAGTCCTTCACCGCTGTCGACAGACATGACACTGATATTGCCGGTTGATTTTTTTAGTATGGTCTTGATGACCACTGAGTTTGGTACATATTCGATGATCTCTACGGTAATCAGTATTTTCCCTTTTGCGACATCATTAGTATCCATTATTTTGCTTTTAGAATATTATATATTGAGGTAATTAGGCTTTATGCCTGATATGACAGCACTAGTTACCTATTTAATTCACATTAATATTTTATAATGCAGCAATAGGGTTGAATTGCTTAAATTATTTCAGTTTTAGTCTCCTTTATCCTCTTCGAGATCATCATGACGGTCACCACCTATGCTATAAGAATTATTTTCCTCGTCTTCATCTCCGTTATCTTCGAGATCGTCATCCAGCTCCGAGCCGGGTACATCGAGGTCCCTGCCGGATTCATCTTCATCAAAATCCTTTTCATTCCGTTTTGATGCCCTTTTCGATTTGCGGGTGGTCATACCAGGTGTCGTATCATCAAAGTCCAGCTCCCCTCGCTCTATCGCGGGAACCTCGTCATTAGGCGTTTTCAGTTCGGATATATTTTCCGGGTCTATATCCTGCTCTTCTTTGGCACGCGCATAGATGTCATCTTCTCCCGGGTATGGTAAATACCCCGGCAGGCCGTTTTTGTCTTCTGTCTTTGGGTTGTCCTTTTTGGTCTCTTTCTTTTTCATGATTGATATATTTAGCTTAGTCCCGACATGTCATTTTCGAGTATTTTTCTTTTGTGGTTGTAGTCATCCGTGGTGATCTCGCCTGCGGCAAACCTTTTCTGCAGGATATCAAGTGCAGAATCCCTGCGCCTGCGCTGGCCGGGTATGTCGTATGGTACGGCAAATATCCAAATGAGCAGCATGATCCAGACAAACCACCAAAAAAAGTGCATTCCCCAATAATATTGATCGTAAAACATTGTTTTTATTTTATTGTTACAGAAGAATCTCTGTAATACTGCAAAGATGGTGTACCTCTATGTAGTAAGTGTTACACAATTGCAACAATTAATTACATCATTCACTGATTCTATGCCAGGTTTTTGTTTGCCCTGAAGGCAGAAAGATGGTCCTGTATCTCAATAAGATATTCACCAAGCTGATTTGTGGTGATCTCATTATTATTGAATAAGCGAAATAAGAGTGTTTTACTCATTTCCTTATATACCTCCGGAAATTCAGATTGTATCTTTATGGATACTGTCTTGATACCGTCGGTCAGTTTTTCGTGTATGGCAACTTTCATTTTGTATCCGATTTTGATGATCGGCTTGTATTGTCGGATACAAAGATGACATATATGATATAGTTTGTGTTACACAATTACAGGAAAGAGTTACATCATTCACCGATTAACGATATTCCTTCAGGTTGATAGACAAATTAGAATCTGACCGTATAAACTGAAAACCCAGGCATTCGGCAGCTTTATCAGTCGTCATAAATCCCATTGTCAATACATATTCGAGCAGTTTATGCAGAATATCGCAATTGGTAGGCTTCTCAATAAAAGCCCTGGCACCCAGGTCCCGGAGAGTTTCCATTTGGGAAGGATCGCTGGAGAGAACAACTACCGGTATATCCCTGATCAAAGGCATATTTACTGTCTCAGACAGATATTTGATCCCATCCATCACGGGCATATGAATATCTGTGAAAATAATGTCCGGTAGTGTAAGATTGGTGGTCAGTATTTCCAGTGCCTCCTTTCCGTTATTGGCTACATGAAATAAAGTGGCAGACTCAATCTCTTTTAGGGCCTGAATAAAAAAAAATTGGTCGTGCTTATTATCCTCGATCAGTAAGATCTGCTTTTGATTTTCCATTTAGGCTTTGTAAGGGTAGTTAACATTGCAAAGATGCAGATACGAGTAAATAAATTGTTATATAATTATGAGAATATCTTTTGTGATTCACACATAACATGAAAGAATTACAATAAATGTATTGTAAATGTAAGTTCATAGGCGACAGTATCTATACCCTATCCATATACCAGTGGAGTTGCTTTTCTATTTTTTGTAGAGCCATGATGTCTGTGATGATCTTCTGCAGCCGTGTGAATGCGGTTTCGCTTTTGACCACATAGTCCAGTGCACGGTGGTGCATACAGTCTATGGCCACATCTATTTTGTCCTGAGAGGACAGGATCACTACAGGGATATCAGACTTTATTGCTTTTATTTTATCCAGTGTTTGCATACCATTCATTGCACTGCGATCTACCCCGTCGAGGTGATAATCCAGAATGATCACATCAGGACCATGCGACAGATGCTCGATACACTTCTCACCCGTGGGGTATGTTTCTATGGAGAAATCTCCATGATGGAGAAATTCGATCTCTAATGACTTCAGAAAAACCGCATCATCATCGACCAGAAAAATTTTTATCTTTTCATTATTCACTTGTGGTGCTTTTAATCAAGTTAAACTCTTCGAGCAATTCCACACATGCGCGTGTGCAAACGTTTTCAAGTTGTAAAACAAAGTCAGCAATATTGTCCCCCTGCTGCTGCTGCAGATTGGTATACTCCTGTACTTTTTTTGCCATCACCTCATAGTCAGTACTGATACCCATGATCGCAAAGGAGGGGATCATTTTGTGCACTGCTGCCTGCAGTGAGGCCCAATCTTTATTCTGGAGGCTCTCCTTCATAGTATTTACCAAAGCAGGTGTCTGCTCCAGATATAGAGAGATCATCTCCATCATCAGTTTGGGGTCCGACTTGGTGCGCTGTGTCAGATATGCCAGATTGATGCATCTTGCTGCGGGTGAGTCACTCTTATGGTCGATCGCATCCATTTGGGCTTTCAAAGTGCTTGGTTTTTTCACCAGCGCCATTATCTTACTATACAGCAGCCTTTCATCCACAGGTTTGGCGATATAGTCATTCATACCTACGGCCTTGCATTTGGCGAGGTCTACTGTCGTGACATCTGCGGTAAGGGCGATGATGGGCACATTGGAATTCATCTTGGTGCGGATGTACTCGGTAGCCTCAAAGCCATTCATCTCGGGCATCTGCAGGTCCATCAATATGAGGTCATATGTTTTGGTCTGCAATTTTTCGATAGCAATTTTCCCGTTGGCGGCGATGTCAC
>PLSN01000172.1 GCA_003165135.1 Bacteroidota bacterium | reverse complement strand
AACCCTCAAAGGGTTCAGAACCCTTTGAGGGTTATAGTGGAAAGACATAAACCAACAATCTCTATGGCAAATAATCTATTGGCTGGAAAACGTGGTATCATATTCGGCGCACTCGACGCCAACTCTATAGCATGGAAAGTAGCACTCAAGGCACATGAGCAGGGGGCGAAATTCATACTGAGCAATGCGCCTGTCGCGCTCCGTATGGGTGAGATCAATAAACTGGCCGAGCAGTGCGGTACGATAGTGATACCGGCTGATGCTACATCGATAGAGGACCTGGAGAAACTGGTCGCACAGTCAGTAGAACATCTCAGCGGCAAACTGGATTTCGTCCTGCACTCTATCGGCATGTCACCCAATGTGCGCAAAGGCAAACTATATACAGATATCAACTATGAGTGGTTTAACAAGACACTTGACATCTCAGCGCTGTCGCTGCATAAAGTACTCCAGACATGTATGAAACTAGATGCGATCAATGAGTGGGGCAGCGTGGTGGCGCTGACATATATAGCTGCACAGAAGGCATTTCCCGGATATGGTGATATGGCAGATGCCAAGGCTACTCTGGAGTCTATCGTTCGCTCATTCGGCTATTACTACGGCAATGCAAAAAAAGTGCGGATCAATTCTATTTCACAATCACCGACTATGACGACAGCCGGCTCGGGTATCAAAGGTTTTGATGCCTTCCTCGGATTCGCAGAGAAGATGTCACCGCTGGGCAATGCCAGTGCTGATGCCTGTGCGGACTATACTGTCACATTATTTTCTGACCTGACCAAATACGTCACGATGCAGAACCTCTACCATGACGGCGGATTCTCCAATATGGGAGTGAGCGAAATAATGATGAATACTTTAGAAGAACCGAGGGACGAAGGACAAGGGGCGTAGTCTCTCGGTCTAACGTCTAGTATCTATTTCTTTGCGTTTACCTCGCTGGCCATGGTCATCTCTACCGGCGGGTACATCCTCATGATACCATCAGCAGTGATAGTCTTGATGCGATATTGATTAGACATCTTAGATGAAACGGGATAGCGGTCCACCAGTTCTACATAGTTGTTTTTGTATTTCCCTTTTACCACCTGTACCACTTTGCACTGGGAGAAGGTATTCTGCAGTTCATCGCTGCGCTCTACCATGATCTGGTCGTACTGCTCGATGTCGTCGATGAACATGTATATTTTGACCTGGGTCGGCTCACGCACTACCTCGAGCGTAGCCCCTGTTTTGATCGCTTTAAATTTATGCGGAAGGTCTTTATTGATCTTTTGTAATTCTTGATTGTCAGCGGGTTGCTGGGCATGTACTGATATAGCTATCAGCATCGCCATAAATGACAAACTAAGGGTACTGTTCATGTTATTAATTAATTCAAGTATCGTGCCATATCAAAAGAAAAGCCCGACGTTATATCGGGCTTATACGGATAAATTACTCTCCTGTTTGCGTTTCCGCCTTCTTTTTTGGCGTTTTATGAGAAATTTTCAATTGATTGGTCTCTTTGTCGAGGTCTATCATAAAGATATCTCCCGGTTTGGCATTGGCTTTTAGTATTTCTTCTGCCAATGGATCTTCGACATATTTCTGAATAGCGCGGTGAAGTGGCCTTGCTCCATATGCAGGGTCATAACCTTTCTCCGCAAGGAATTCTTTCGCATCGTCAGTGAGTTTGATCTCATAGCCGATGGTCATCAGCCTGCCTACTACATCTTTCAGAGCGATATCGATGATCTTGAAGATAGATTCTTTCTCCAGTGAATTAAATATCACCACATCGTCGATCCTATTGAGAAACTCCGGTGAGAATGTCCTCTTGAGTGCCTTAGTGATGACGGTTTTGGCCAGGTCATCGCTTTGGTCATTCTTGGCCTGAGTCGCGAAGCCCACACCTGCACCGAAATCTTTCAAGTCACGTGCACCGATGTTTGAGGTCATGATGATCAGGGTATTTTTGAAATCCACCTTCCTGCCCATACTATCGGTCAGTATTCCATCATCAAATACCTGGAGCAGGATATTGAATACATCAGGGTGTGCTTTCTCGATCTCGTCGAGCAGTACTACAGAGTATGGTTTTCTTCTTACTTTCTCGGTCAGCTGACCACCTTCTTCATAGCCTACATATCCCGGAGGTGCACCCACGAGACGTGACACGGAGAATTTCTCCATGTATTCACTCATGTCTATGCGTATGAGCGACTCCTCTGAGTCAAACATATACCTCGCGATAGTTTTAGCGAGTTCGGTCTTTCCGACACCGGTAGGCCCGAGAAATATAAATGTACCGATTGGTTTCTTAGGATCTTTCAGGCCCACACGATTTCTCTGAATGGCTTTGACGATCTTGGCTACGGCTTCGTTCTGGCCTACCACACCTTCTTTGAGTTCTTCACCCATATTGAGCAGTTTGGTGCCTTCGGTCTGAGCTACTTTACTCACAGGTATGCCGGTCATCATGGCCACTACTTCGGCTATATCTTCTTCAGATACAGGATAGCGTGCATTCTTAGAGTCTTCTTCCCAGAGATTTTTTGCCTTGTCGAGTTCTTCGAGCAGATGTTTTTCTTTATCACGCAGACGTGCAGCCTCTTCGTATTTCTGAGACTTGACCACCTGGTTCTTTTCTGCTTTGATATCTTCTACCTGCTTTTCGAGTTCGACGATATTTTTTGGTACGTGGATGTTTTTCAAATGCACACGTGCGCCTACTTCATCCAGTACATCTATCGCCTTGTCAGGAAAAAACCTGTCGGTGATATATCTGCCGCTGAGCTTCACACAGGCGGTGATGGCATCGTTAGAATATTCCACACTATGGTACTCTTCGTATTTTGATTTGATGTTAAGCAGTATCTGGATGGTCTCATCAGGAGATGGCGGGTCGATGATGACCTTTTGGAAACGCCTGTCGAGTGCGCCGTCTTTCTCTATATACTGGCGGTACTCGTCGAGTGTCGATGCGCCGATGCATTGCAGTTCGCCGCGTGCGAGTGCAGGCTTGAATATATTGGATGCATCCAGTGAGCCGGTAGCGCCACCGGCGCCGACTATCGTGTGTATCTCATCGATAAAGAGGATCACGTCACGGTTTTTCTCCAGCTCATTCATGATGGCCTTCATACGCTCCTCGAACTGGCCCCTGTATTTGGTGCCGGCTACGAGTGCAGCCATGTCGAGCATCACGATCCTTTTATTGAAAAGCACACGGCTTACTTTCTTCTGAATAATGCGCAGTGCGAGTCCTTCTACTACTGCGGTCTTGCCCACACCGGGTTCGCCGATCAGTATCGGGTTGTTTTTCTTACGACGGCTGAGTATCTGCGATACCCGCTCTATTTCCGCCTCACGGCCTACTATCGGGTCGAGATTGCCCTCTTCGGCCGCTGCGGTCACATCTCTGCCAAAATTGTCAAGCACAGGGGTCTTAGACTTGGTATTTCCGGGCTTTTTGGCAGTCGGCGCCCCGCCAAAACCGCTCTTGCCTTTGTCATCTTCATACGGATCATCCTCAGATGGATCGCCCGGCAGTTCTGCCCTTGGCATATCTTTTACGTCGTTTTGCACGAGCTCTAGTTCCGCCTTAAACACATCATAGTCCACGTCGTGCTGTGCCAGTATCTGGGTCACGATGTTGTCTTTGTTTTTGAGGATCGAGAGCATGAGGTGTTCAGTACCTATCACGTCACTTTTGAGCACTTTGGCTTCGAGCACGGTGATCTTGAGCACCTTCTCAGCCTGCTTGGTGAGCGGGAGTGAGTTAGGATTGTAAACGGTCTTAGATACTTTATCCTTGATAGAATCTTCTACGAGTTTGCGCAGCATGACCGCATCTACCTGCAGTGATTTGAGCGTTTTGATAGCCAGCCCTTCGCCTTCACGAATGAGGCCAAGCAACAGGTGCTCTATGCCTATAAAATCATGTCCGAGTCGGAGTGCCTCCTCCCGGCTGTAGGAGATTACCTCCTTTACTTTCGGTGAAAATTTTGCTTCCATCTATCTATTAATTCAAATAATGAACCAAACTATTTTTTATGCCAAAATGTCTCAACAGCCACCTCACCTAAATCCTCTCCAAAGGAGAGGACTTTCAACAGCCGAATAACAACAGTGCTGTGTGAAGACCGATACATCTTAATCTACACTACTAAAGTAGTATTGTCAACAAGATAATTGTATAAACGCTGCAATTACTTTGTTAAAGTTAAACAATTCTTACTATTTCAGAGGATAAGGCCAAATTGAAATAGACAGGTATAGGTTAACACGTGGTTTTTTAGGACAATGCGGAGAATGGGGTTGAGGCATGGTAGACGTATGCTGATAGAGGCGGGGTTGCACGATGTTATACATGCTTTTTGTCATAATTTAAAAGAAAAGTATTAAGAATCAATTCTTCTTGACCACCTTCGCAGTAGCAATAGTTGACCCAGTGTTATCAGTCAATTGTATCAAATACATACCATCAGCCAAATCAGCTAAGGAGATTGTATTGGTCAGTTTGAAAGTCAAGACTGTTCGACCCTCTTCATCAAATACATTGACCATCTGAGGAAGAATTCCGGAAATGGTAATATTACCATTTGTTGGGTTAGGCTGAATGGTAATTTCCGTTGAGTTTATATTAGCTATTCCGACATTTGTAACGGTTATACTCTGCAGTTGTACCGTGCAACCACTGTCAGTGACAATTGCATAATAGGTGCCATTTTGAGTTATATTATAATATTGCTGTGTCGCGCCAGGAATTAATTGACCATTGTAATACCATTGATACGTTTCTGCTGGTGGCCCAAAGACAGCATCATATTGAAAATTGTAATATTGAGTAAGATCTGATGAAGGGAATGAGGTAATTTGTTTGAGGCTGGACTGTGCAGAACAGCCCATTGAGTCAGTAATTGTTACTTGATATGCTCCTGTTTCTGTTGCTACAATTGTTTGAGATGTATCTCCAGTATTCCAGAAAAAGAATCTGCCTGCATTGGCTATCAAAAGTTCGCTATCTCCTGCACAGAATGGACTTGCCCCATTGACAGAAAAATCAGCGATCGGAGGTGAGCAATTTCCGAATTTGGCTAAATAAGATGAATAAACACTATAATCCTGTGACCCTCCAATCGTTATTTGATATGCTCCTCCGGTTGCGATACCAAATGCACTTTGCGTTATTCCGGTGATAAATGCATTACCTGTATTGTCCATAGCTACAGCAAAACCAGCATCTTCATTGCTGCCACCATAATAAGTTCCCCATGATAAATTACCTACGGAATTAAATTTTGCCAGAAAAGCATCACCATATATATAATCGGAACCGCCAAAAGTATTTTGATAAGCTCCCGTAGTTGCTATTCCGGAATTACATAAGGTACTCCCGGTGATAAATATATTACCTTGATGATCACATGCGATGGCATCTCCATAACTATAATTATCAATACCACCATAGTATGTACCCCATATCCTTGAACCTACGCTATTAAACTTTGCCAAATAAACATTGCCCCAGGCTGGAGGAAGGCTATCCATATATGTACCGGGCGTAGCTATCCCGGATGGGCTCTGTGTAGTTCCTTCTATGTATACATTTCCACTGCTATCTATTGCCACACCGCTCGCATCATCGTTCCAGCTTCCTCCATAGAAAGTTGCCCATTGGATATTACCATTGCTATTAAACTTTGCCAGAAAAGCATCAGTGTTTTCAATATTACCACCTCCCGAACTTGTCTGAAATGCGCCTGATGTTGCTATGCCCAAAGTGCACTGGGTAGCTCCAGCTATGTATACATCACCCTGTTTATCAGTTATTACACTACTCCCTCCAGTAGATGTGTTGTAATAAGCATAACTATTATATCCACCAAAGTACGTCGCCCAAAGTAAGCTACCGCTGCTACTAAATTTTGCTAAAAAGGCGTCAGGACCATTAACGGAATTGCCAAAATCCGTTTGATAAGCACCTGGTGTTGCTATGCCAGAAGTACTTCCGGTAGTTCCGGTGATATACACGCTGCCGGTCAAGTCGGTTGATATTCCATTAGCACAATCACCCCCGCTACCTCCAAAATAAGTACCCCAAAGCAATGATCCGGCGCTAGTGAATTTTGCTAAAAAAGCATCGCCGTATTCACCTCCGCCGTAATTTAAGCCACCTTCACCAGCTAACGTTGTTTGATATGCTCCTGTCGTCGCGATGCCTGAGCTACTTTCAGTCATCCCAGTTATAAATACATTGTCTGCTGTGTCTACTGCTACACCGTATCCATGTTCGACAGAATCACCTCCAAAATAAGTTGCCCATAGTATAGAGCCGGTATTGCTGAATTTGGCTAAGAAAGCGTCACCGTCACAATATCCGCAATTAGGCGATCCCCCACCTCCGTAG
>PLSN01000272.1 GCA_003165135.1 Bacteroidota bacterium | reverse complement strand
TGTCCTCCATCGTCACTTTGCGTGCCAGCAGATCGAGCGACTGGATGCCTGTAGTGCCTTCATAGATAGCCAGGATGCGGATGTCACGGTAATATTGTTGCAGGATAGTCTCATTGGAGTAGCCCATACCGCCGAGAACCTGAATGCCATTGCTGACTGAGACTTGCCCCATTTCAGAAGGGTAGGTCTTGGCGATAGGAGTGAGTATCTCAAGCAGCAGATGGTTCTTTTCTTTTTCCTCGGCGGTCTCTGCTACTTTCTCCATATCATGGTAACGGGCGGTCTGTAGTATGAGGCTGAGCGTACCTTCGGAGATGGCTTTCTGTGTAAGAAGCATCCGGCGGATGTCGGGATGGTTGATGATGAGGGTTTGACCCTGCGAAAGGTCTTTCTTGCCACCATCGCTGAGTCTGCGGCCTTGCGGGCGCTCGTGGGCATATTGCAGAGAAGCGTAGTAAGCAGCAGTAGCGATCGAGACACCATGTCGGCCCACAGAGATACGTGCGCCATTCATCATCTGAAACATATAGTTGAGGCCTTTGTGTGGCTCGCCTATCAGATAGCCCCGGCATTCTGTCTCACCAAAGACAAGGTGGGTAGTAGCATACCCGCGTTGGCCTAGTTTCTGGAAGTCACCGGCTGTGAAAACGCCATTTGGTGTCAGGCTGCCGTCAGCGGCAGGGCGGTTCTTTGGCACGACGAAAAGCGAAATACCTTTGGTTCCTGCAGGCGCACCATCTATGCGGGCGAGCAGGAGATGGACGATATTATCGGTGAAGTGATTGTCGCCGCCTGAGATCCATATCTTCTGGCCTTTGATATGATAGTAACCATGCTCGGTCGGATATGCAGTAGTAGTAATGTCAGACAGGGAGCTGCCGGCCTGAGGCTCAGTGAGGCACATGGTACCGCCCCATTCGCCGGAGATCATATGTGGTACATAGGTGTCTTTGAGCTCCTGACTGCCGAAAGCCACGATCAGCCCCGCGGCACCCGAGGTCAGGCCTGCGTAGCCACTCACATGGTTATTGGCAGCATCGATCATGAAGTAGGCGGCCTGGTTCATCATCGACGGCAGTTGCAGACCGCCATTCTCATAGTCAAAGGACGAACCAATGAGGCCCAGTTCGCCGCTTTTCTTCATGATCTTCTCGACCTGAGGATGTACGTGAACCTTGCCGTCTTTGTAGTGGACAGGTTTTTCGTCCATTTCCTTGATATAGGGGAAGCAGTCCTTGTCGCAGAAATCTTTCACAGTGTCAAGGAACATATTGGTAGAGCTTTCGTCATATTCGCTAAAGCGCTGGTATTTCAATAGCTCGGTCAGTTTATGAACATCATAGAGCATATATTTCAGTGCGGTCATGCTCATGTATTGGTCTGCCATGGGGTAATTTTTTGTGTAGCGGTAAAGTAAAAGAAAATAATCCTAAAGCAGATAAGGTGAGGGCGCAAGAATTATGTAAAAGAGTAGAGGACTAGTTGTTATAAAAGTTATTTGCGTTAATCTGACATGTCGCTCTTTGTAAATATGTGACTGTCACCCATTTGATAAATATTGTTATGTTTTGAAGCAATTAATGTTTTCTTAACATTCTGATAGTCAGTTTTTAATGCCAATCTTGCAATATGCTGTTGACATATTCGCTCATATAGTATGTATGTAAAACCTATATTTGACTCGAATAATCGATGAGTTCAGTGAAAAAGAAAAAGATATTATTTACGATCGGTTCACCGAACCAGACCAGTCAGATGCATCAGATATCATCATTTCTCAGTGATGAATACGACTGTTGGTTTACCCAGTTTTATCCAGACTATGGATTCGAAAAGGCGGTATTGTATGCCGGTATATTGGAAAATAGCATTATGTCGGGGCATTTTAAGGCGACAGCGGATAAGTATCTGGCGGACCATGGTCTCCAGAGCGACTATATGGCACTGAAGAATGACTATGACATGACGGTATTCTGCACAGATTTGATAGTTCCACGTAAACTGCGCAAAGGCAAAACCATATTTGTGCAGGAGGGCATGGTAGACGAGCTGACCTTTTTGTCAAAAATGGTAAAGATGTCTCGTATTATTCCTCGTTATTTTGCCATGGGCACTGCCCTGAATGGTAGTTCCAATCTTTGTGATATCTATTGTGTGGCGTCTGAGGGATACAAGAATTTCTTCTCAAAAATGGGCACAAACCGGGATAAAATAGCAATAACCGGCATCCCTAACTTTGACAATATTCCCCAATTTGCTCATAATGATTTCCCGCTCCATGACTATGTGCTGGTGGCCACTTCAGACATCCGCGAGTGCTTCGGAAGCGACGATAGGATAGGATTTCTGAAAAAATGCAAGGATGTAGTCGGTGCCAGAAAGGTGATCTTCAAACTGCACCCTAACGAAATAAAAGACCGCGCAATCGGCGAGATCAAGCAGGTGTTTGGCGAAGATGCTGTGGTCTATACAGATGGCAATTCAAACCATATGATCGCTAACTGTCAGGAGCTGATCACTCAGTTCTCTACATTGGTCTATGTCGGTATCGTTTTAGGTAAAAAAGTTCACTCATATTTCGATCTCAATGAATTGTATCGTCTGGTCCCCCAGCAAAATAATGCTACATCTGCCCGCAAAATTGCCGATATTTGTCAGGGATATATGGAGTTTAGTGGTTCGGGAAAGGATTTCCTGCGCCAGTATAAACCGGCCGAAAAAAATATAGCAGCTTGACCAAAATAGTCACCGTCATTCAGGCCCGCTCGGGCTCCAGCCGCCTGCCGGGCAAGGTAATGATGGATATATTAAGCAAACCACTTCTGATCCGTATGGTAGAGCGTGTGCAGCGCGCTAAACTGGCAGGCACTATCGTAATAGCCACTACCACTGAGTCCAGTGATGATGTTATAGAGAAACTATGCGAAAGTGAAGGACTGTTCTGCTATCGTGGCAGCCGCGATGACCTGCTCGACCGCCATTATCAGGCGGGAAAGCTGTACGGAGCTGATGCGATTGTCAAAATACCATCGGACTGCCCATTGATAGATCCCAAAGTGATAGATAAGGTCCTGCAATACTATCTGGACAATGACTTTGACTTTGTAAGTAATCTCCATCCGGCCACCTATCCTGATGGTAATGATGTAGAGGTAATAAGCCGGAAAGCAATAGAAAAAGCATGGCGGGAAGCCAAACGGACACTGGAGCGGGAGCATACGACGCCTTATATCTGGGAGAATCCTCAGCTATTCAAAATAGGCAATGTGGCATGGGAAACGGGCCTGGACTATTCGATGACTGACAGGTGGACGATCGACTATCCGGAGGATTTCACCTTTATTAAAACTATTTATGAACAATTATATCCCGCTAATCCCGTCTTTGATTTGCAGGATATTTTACATTTGACCCGCCAAAACGCCGACATTTTCTCGATCAATAGCAAATATGCGGGAGTGAATTGGTACCGCAATCATCTGGACGAACTGAAAACGATAACAGAGGATAAGACACGAAAAGTGAATAACGAATAGAGAATAATGAATAGTTAAAGTCATTTGTATTCCTGACAACAGCCAACTAATAACAGCCAACTGACCATGACTGAATCAAAACATAAAGAACTAAAAGACCGCGCATTCAAGGTCCGTGAGCATATACTGCGTATGTCGACTGACGGCGGCTGCTTCACAGGTGCATCGCTCTCCTGTGCTGACCTGATCGTATATCTGTATTCGGGCTTCCTGAATGTTAATAAGGATAATCTGAAAGACCCTGCTCGTGACTATCTCCTCCTGTCCAAAGGACACGATGTGCCTGCGCTTTACGGTACATTCGTAGAGCTAGGATGGATGGACAAAGATCGCCTGAAGAACCACCTGAAAAGTAATGACAGCATTTACTGGCATCCAAACAGAAATATCCCCGGTATTGAGTTTCATTCCGGTTCTTTGGGACATTTACCTTCTGTGGGCCTTGGAATAGCGATGGATAACAGGCTCCGGGGCCTTAATAACCGAGTAGTGGTGATCACAGGCGACGGCGAACTCGATGAAGGCTCCGTATGGGAAACCCTGCATGTAGCATCTGCCTATAAGATGAATAACCTCACCATCGTAGTAGATAGAAACCATTTCCAGGCGAATATGAAGACCGAAGAACTTATCCCACTGGAGCCATTGGCGGATAAGTTTGAAGCGTTCGGATGTGCAGTACAGCGTGTCGACGGACATGATTTTGAGGCATTGGAAAATGCTTTTTCGGCCCTACCATTTCATAAAGAAAAACCAAGTGTGATCATAGCCGATACTGTCAGAGGTAAGGGCCTGCCAAGCATCGAGGCGCGCGCTGACCGTTGGTTCTGCA
Organism: Bacteroidota bacterium; assembly: GCA_003165135.1. GTDB lineage: Bacteria > Bacteroidota > Bacteroidia > Chitinophagales > LD1 > UBA1941. Next base: position 116 of record PLSN01000272.1, on the reverse strand, counting down.
ACTTCAAGCCTGAAGAAGTGGAAAGCCTGCTCAAAGAACTCTATGGCGAGGCCGAGACGACATTGACTTCAGAAACATTAACAGTAAGGTAGGATTTAGTGAAAGACAATTATTTA
>PLSN01000166.1 GCA_003165135.1 Bacteroidota bacterium | reverse complement strand
TAGATCGGAATATCCTTTCTGCTTCAGGTCGAGCATAAAATCGTGATCGATCTCTTTTAGCTCCATTTTGCGCACTTTCTTCTCTGTATCTACCAGGTCCATGATCTGGTGCAGGTACCAAGGGTCGATGCGTGTGATATCCTGAATGGTCTTGAGCGGCACACCGAGTTTCAGTGCGTCATATATCCTGAATATGCGGTCCCATGAAGGCACTTTGATTCCCTGGAGCATATCATCTGTACTCACCCATGTCTTGCCGTCAGCGCCGAGGCCGATACGGTTATTTTCGAGCGACTGACAAGCTTTCTGCAATGCCTCCTGAAAGCTGCGGCCTATCGCCATCACTTCACCCACTGCTTTCATTTGGAGACCAAGCGAATCATCCGCTCCGGCGAATTTGTCAAAGTTCCAGCGAGGGATCTTTACGATGGTGTAGTCGAGTGCCGGCTCGAAAAATGCAGAAGTAGTTTTTGTGATCTGGTTTTGTAGTTCGTCCAGATTATAGCCTATCGCGAGTTTTGCGGCGATCTTAGCTATCGGATATCCGGTAGCTTTTGATGCCAGTGCTGATGAGCGCGAAACACGCGGATTCATTTCGATAGAGATGATGTCCTCATTTTCAGGATTGATGGCAAACTGGATATTGCAACCACCTGCAAAGCTGCCGAGATCGCAGATCATGCGCTTGGAGTATTCACGCATACGCTGGTAGGCGCGATCGCTAAGGGTCATAGCAGGAGCAACAGTGATCGAGTCCCCCGTGTGCACACCCATCGGATCAAAATTCTCAACAGTACATATCACAACAAAGTTGTTATTGGAGTCTTTCANNACTTCGAGCTCGTATTCTTTCCAGCCGAGAACGGCCTTTTCTATCAGGACCTCATGAGAGGGCGAAGCGTCAAGTCCACGTTGCAATTTCACGTCAAATTCTTCCTTGGTATGTACGAAGCTGCCACCTGCCCCGCCTAGTGTGTAGGAAGCACGTATCACAAGCGGGAAACCGATCTTCTGCGCGGCTTCTTTACCTTCGAGAAATGAATTGGCGGTGAAAGACGGTGCGGTGCCTATGCCCAGCTCGACCATCCACTGGCGGTATGCCTCCCGGTTCTCTGTTTTTTCTATTGCTTTGAAGTCTGCACCGAGTACGCGGACATTATATTTCGTCCATATACCGAGCTCATATGCCTCCATGCAGAGGTTGAGGGCTGTCTGGCCGCCCATGGTAGGCAGTACAGCATCTATTTTCTCCGTTTCCAAAATGTGAATGACAGACTGTATATTGATCGGCATCAGGTAGACATGATCGGCGACCACAGGGTCGGTCATGATAGTCGCAGGATTGGAGTTGAGCAGGGTGACCTCGATACCCTCTTCGCGCAGACTGCGGGCCGCCTGAGAGCCGGAGTAATCAAATTCACATGCTTGTCCGATAATGATGGGGCCTGAGCCAATGATGAGTACAGAGCGGATAGAGGTGTCGCGTGGCATTCGGAATTATTTGCGCGAAATTAATAGAAATCTCCATTTATTAAAGGTTTAGCGATCCGGATTGACACAAAATTCACGTGAATAAATCCTAATTCTCCTCCAGATCTATATCCTTACTAGTAAACATTGACCCAAAAAGGTCTTTGAACTGGATACTTCGCTCCAGCATAGACTTGCCTATCTGAGAATGTTCAGCTAACGCATGCAGCACAAATTCCATAGCAGTATGGCGCTCTGTTTTTGTAAGTTTTGGCATATATGTATCGACGAGTTTCCCCAGTCCATCTACCGAGTCGAGCGATTTTCTGTAAGTAAATTCATCTGCATTTAGCAACAGGTCGAGGGCATCATTCCCTGCGAACCAATCGAGGATAGGCTGATATGGAGATGCTGTTTTTTTCTTTTTAAGCTTACTCGGATCAGGAAAGAACTGGACGAAATAACTGCGGATAGCTTTGCCGATCAGGTGCTGTGCGACCATCGCGGCACCTTCCTGCTCGCCTTCATATACGAGTTCTATTTTGCCATTGATGGCAGGTACGACGCCCCATAGATCACCGATACGTGCTATGGTGCGCTCTTCGTTATTGAGCATCATACGACGCTCAGCTGTAGAGGCGAGGTTTTCATATGCAGAGATAGTAAGCCTCGCGCTCACGCCGCTTTTGGCATCGACATACTCACTCTGGCGTGCTTCAAACGCTATTTGCTCTATCAGGTCCTTAAGGATATTGCCTATAGTAATACTCGTACGCTGCTCAGGACTGAGGCGTGCCTCCTGCTGTGTGATCTGAGCGGACAGTGCAATGGTCTTAGGATAGTGGGTGAGTATCTGGCTGCCGATACGATCCTTGAGTGGGGTCACGATACTGCCGCGATTGGTATAGTCCTCAGGATTGGCAGTGAAAATAAACTCCACATCCAGCGGTATCCGCACCTTAAAGCCACGTATCTGGATATCACCTTCCTGAAGTATATTAAATAAGGCCACTTGTATTCTGGCCTGTAGATCGGGCAGCTCATTGATGACGAAGATACATCTATTGCTCCTCGGTATGATACCAAAATGTATGACCCTGTCGTCGGCATAGCTGAGTTTGAGGTTAGCCGCCTTGATGGGATCAACATCTCCTATCAGGTCAGCGACAGATACATCGGGTGTGGCTAGTTTCTCAGCATATCTTTCACTACGGTGTAGCCACTCGATGGGGGTTTTGTCGCCCATTTCTTCTATCAGGTCTTTGGCATAGCGGGCTACAGGTGCCAGCGGGTCCTCATTTAGTTCACTGCCTTTGATCACCGGGATCCATTCATCGAGCAGCTCGGTCATTTGGCGTGCTATACGGGTCTTGGCCTGTCCGCGCAGACCGAGGAGATTGATATTATGCCGAGACAAAATAGCCCGCTCCAGATCGGGTATCACAGTGTCCTCATAACCCAATATGCCTTTGAAGATAGTTTCTCCGGCTTTGATATTCATGATGAGATTGTCTCTCAGTTCATCTTTGATCGTCTTGGATACGTATCCTGTTTTCTTCAGGTCTCCTAATGTGTTTACTTTCATTGTTGTTGGGTTAATCTGTTAAACTACTTAATGAAACAGCCATGTATCACAGAGAGCACAGAGATATTTGAGAAATACAAAGAGAACACAGAGTTACTGTAACTTATTGCTCTGTGTTCTCTCGGCTGTTTTCTCATCGCTCTGTGCTCTCTGTGATACATATATTTTCATTCTATCTCACTTTCCGTTTCTTATTGCGTTCAAAATCTTCAAATAAATATTCTCCCAAACCTTTCAAACTGGTATAAAAAGCCTTGCCCTTATTAGCTTCAGTAAACTCCTCTACGAAACTCTGCAGATAGGGATCAGATGCTATCATAAAGGTCGTAATAGGAATTTTCAATCTCCTTGCTGATCGCGCCAGGTTGAGGCATTTATTGACGATCTTTCTGTCCAGGCCCCAGCTGTTTTTATAATACTGCCCCTTCTCTTTCATGCAGCTGGGCTTGCCGTCGGTGATCATAAATATCTGCTTATTGGCATTCTTTCTTTTGTGCAGCAGGTCCATGGCCAGCTCCAGTCCGGCAGGAGTATTGGTGTGATATGGCCCTACCTGCAGATAGGGCAGGTCTTTGACCTCGATAGGCCATGCATCATCACCGAAAACCAAAATATCCAATGTGTCCTTTGGGTATTTCTTTTTGATCATCTCGGCCAATGCCATAGCGACATTCTTGGCAGGTGTGATACGGTCCTCGCCGTAAAGTATCATACTGTGAGAGATATCGATCATCAGCACGGTACTGCTTTGCGATTTATGCTCCTGCTCACGCACTACGAGGTCATCCTCACTCATCATAAAGCTCTGAATANNATTTTTTAGCGACTCCAGCATAGCGATCTGCTCTATAGAATCGCCAAAAGTATATGAACGCAGATCACTGCTCTGCTCATCTCCTTGCCCCGTGAACCCTGTCTTGTGATTGCCACGATTGCCTTTTTTCAGCTTGCCGAATATGCGCTCGAGGGCAGACTCGCGAATAGCCTGCTCTGTTTTGGCTGTAATGGAGAAATTTCCTGAGCCCTGTTGTTCTTCTTTGAGATACCCCTTCTCTCGCAGGTCATTGATGAAATCACCGATGCCATAATCAGCGTTGGTGAGCTTGTATTCTTTGTCCAGTTCAGTGAGCCAGCTCAGCGCCTCCGACACATCGCCACTGGTATAGGTGAGCAACTGCTTAAAAAGGTCAAACAGCCTCTCGAAAGGTGTTTGCCCCTGGGGTGTATATTTGGTAAATCGATAGCCGAGCATTGTAAATATTTAAAACAATCAATCGCCTGAAAGGTTGTCACTTCAAGGCCTCAATAATGTGTGCTTCCAATCTTGTCTTTGGCATGAACCGGTGTATGATATTGCCCTTGCTGTCTATCAGTACCATGGTCGGTGTACTCACTGACATATATTGTATAGCAGGATTGGGGTCAGCTCTTTGGCTGGAGATCACATTGGTCCACGTGAGGTTTTTGTCCTCCACAAATTTCTTCCATTTCTCAGGGTCGCTCTCCAGAGAGATCGCATATATGCCAAGCCCTTTGG
>PLSN01000345.1 GCA_003165135.1 Bacteroidota bacterium | reverse complement strand
TGTTAAAGCCCCCTTTAGGGGGTTTCGGGGTAACTATTAATAATTCTTTATAAAATCGACCATGAGCCTCACGCCCACACCTGTCGCATACTTGCCGCGATAGTTGTCTTCAGCCATCAGGTATGCGGAGCCTGCGATATCAAAGTGAAGCCAAGGGTATGTCGTGAAACACTCGAGGAACTTGCCCGCAGTGATAGCACCCGCATCAGGGCCACCGACGTTCTTTATATCTGCCACATCAGATTTGATCAATGGCGCATATTCTTCCCATAGCGGAAACTCCACCAGGCGCTCGTGAGTATTCTTGCTGCTGGTCTCCACTTTCTTTTTTATCTCGTCAGATGCTGTACCCATGTAGGCTGTAGCGAGGCCTGAGATGGCTGCTTTAGCCGATCCGGTGAGTGTCGCAAAATCAAATACCAGTTCAGGTTTGTATTTATCAGCATATGCCAGCGCATCACCGAGTATCATTCTGCCCTCAGCATCGGTATTGAGCACTTCTACATTCATGCCGTTCATCATCGTTACCACATCGCCGGGTACGTATGCATCCTCTCCGGGGCGGTTGTCCGTAGCAGGTATCAGGCCTACGACATGTATCGGCAGTTTGAGTTTTGCGATAGCATACATAGTACCAATGACGGTAGCTGCACCACCCATGTCGCACTTCATCATGTCCATCGAGTTTGGTGTAGGCTTGAGGCTAAGGCCACCAGTATCATATACGACACCTTTGCCAACCAGTATGAACGGCTTTTTATTTTTTGCTTTAGATGGTTTGTATTCCAGGATATTGAATGTCGGCGGGCGCTGTGAGCCGCGATTGACAGCCAGCAGGCCACCCATTTTGAGCGATTCGATCTTCTTTTTATTAAAAACTTCTACCTTGAAACCCGCATCCTTGCCCAGCTTAACTATCTCTTTGGACAATTGCTCAGCGGTCAGGTACGACAGCGGCTCATTGATCAGGTCACGGGCAATGAGGTTGGCCTTAGTGATTATTTCGAGTTCTTCGAGTTCTTTTTTTGACAAAGAGTTTTCATTCACCAGCAGCTTCACCAGCGTATTAGGCTTGACCTCTTTGGTCTTGTATTTCAGAAACTGATAGCTGCTCAGTATAGCACCTTCGGCGAGAGCGAAACCCAGTTCTTTATTGGCTGCTGCATTTTCCAGTGAGGCCTCACCTGCCTTTTGGCCATTGAGGAATTTTACTACACCGTATGCCGCCCTGCGGGTATCTTCTTTCAGTTTAAATTCCGGACGCGTATTATCGACCATGACCAGCGTGACACTTTTGCCGCCACTGTATGATTGATAGGTAGGTTGCTTGGCATCAAATGCTGCTTTAGCCTGTGCCGCGTCTTCTTTGGACAGAAAACCTGCATACGCGCTGGCTTTATCACAGATAATGATGCGATGAGACGCAGCAGCGGTGTTTTTTGCGAGTTGTACTTTAAGACTCATAATTGGGATAAAATTAGGGGAGCGAAGATAAGAGTATTATCGGTTTTTCTTAACATTGGCCCCGTGCCCCTTTATATTTGGGCAAAGTACTATAAGTCCATTATAATTCACGATTTTCGCGTATGCTTCATCTCAAAAAATCCCTCGGCCAGCACTTTCTCAAAGATGAGAACATACAGCGCAAAATAGCCGATGCTATCGGTGACCTGAAAGCCTATGCACGGGTCATAGAGATCGGGCCGGGTATGGGAGCACTGACCAAACACCTGACCAAAGGCAAACCTGACAATCTCTATCTGGTGGAACTCGATGACCGCTGGGCCGAATATCAGAAGACTACGAATCCCTGGATGGGTGACAGAGTGGTGCATGAGGATTTCCTGCATGCTGACCTGACCAAGATACTGGCATATCCCACGCATATCGTCGGCAATTTTCCTTATAATATTTCCTCTCAGATAGTATTTACGATCATCGATCATCGGGATACGATCACAGCTATGACTGGTATGTTTCAGAAAGAAGTAGGCCTGCGTATCGCCGCCAAACCCGGCAATAAAGACTATGGTGTGCTGTCTATCCTGACTCAGGCTTATTATGATGCGGAGTACCTGTTTGATGTGCCACCTGAGAGCTTCGATCCGCCCCCAAAGGTGATGAGCGGAGTAGTGAGATTAAAGAGAAAAACTGTAGCACTACAATGTGATGAAGTTCTTTTCAAAAAGATTGTCAAACAGGCATTCACCCAGCGAAGAAAGACCATGCGCAATAGTCTGAAAAGCATAGTACATGCGCAGGATATTCTGGCAAACCCTATATTTGATAAACGCCCTGAGCAGCTTAGCTTATTGCAACTTGAAGCCCTAACAAATCTAATAGCAGATAGCAAATGAAAGTCCTGATCACAGATGATGTGCACCCGCTGCTGATAGAGCAACTGCAACAAATGGGCTATAAAGTGGATTTTCGTCCAGATATTACTTTTGAAGAAACGCTTTCTGTCATTTTGTCTTACACAGGCCTTATCATCAATAGCAAAATATTTTGCAGCGATGAATTGCTTGATAAAGCCCCAAATCTCAGGTGGATTGGTCGTCTCGGCTCAGGGATGGAGGTCATTGATACAAAGGCTTGTGATGCCAGAGATGTGAAGTATTTCAATTCCCCTGAGGGAAACCGAAATGCTGTCGCCGAACATGCACTTGGATTATTGCTGGACCTGCTGAACAATATCACCAGATCTAATAATGAAGTAAAGCAAGGCAAATGGATCCGTGAAGCAAATCGAGGTGAAGAGCTAAGCGGCAAAACCATTGGCATTATTGCCTTTGGAAATACAGGCGAGGCATTTGCAAAAATCCTAAGAGGCTTTGATGTAACGATTTTAGCTTACGATAAATACAAAAAAGGATTCGGTAAGGATTTTGTCAAAGAATCCACCTTAGAAGAAATTTTTGAGAAGGCAGATATAGTTTCGCTGCATTTGCCGCTCACTGAGGAGACTAAGTATATGGTCGATGAGAATTTTCTGAATAGTTTTCACAAACCTATCTATCTCATCAATACTTCCCGCGGAAAAGTGCTGAAGACAACAGCGCTCATAGCTGCCCTGGAATCAGGCAAGGTAAAAGCCGCAGGTTTGGATGTGCTCGAAAATGAAAAGATCAACACTTTTAACGAAGCAGAAAAACAATGGTTTGATGCACTGATAAAAGATGAGCGAATCATCCTCACACCCCATATAGCTGGCTGGACAGTAGAGTCAAAACGAAAAATAGCTGAGGTGATTATTTCAGCCCTCAAAGGGTTTGGAACCCTTTGAGGGTTTTGTAGCCAAATGTTTAAAAAAAATTGAAATCTCCTCTCAAAGGGAACTATTTTAGCCCACGTGAATCAAGACTATTTATCAGAACTGAATGACATACAGCGCGAGGCTGTGGTCAATACCGAAGGCCCGACACTTATCATAGCAGGACCCGGCTCCGGCAAGACCCGTGTGCTTACCTACCGCATTGCACATCTTGTCCAGAATGGCGTAACTCCATTTTCCATTCTGGCACTTACCTTTACAAATAAGGCTGCAGAATCCATGCGTCATCGCATCGAGAAGATCTCCGGTACAAATGCCCGCTCACTTTTCATGGGCACATTTCACTCAGTATTTGCTCGTATACTACGGGTAGAAGCGCCACGAATCGGCTATCCATCCAATTTTACCATATACGACACTGAGGACTCGCGCTCACTTATCAAGACCATCATCAAGGAGCGCAACCTCGACGACAAAATTTACAAACCCAATCAGGTGCAGTACCGTATCAGCGCCTGCAAGAATGCTTTGATATTTCCGGATGCATATAAGCAGGACCCTGATCTGCTGGCCGAGGACCGCGATGCTCGCAGGCCTGAGACGGTGAGCATTTATGCTACATATTGTGACCGCTGTTTCAAAAGCGGAGCAATGGACTTCGATGACCTGCTGCTGAAGACATATGAATTGCTGGAGCGATTTCCTGATGTGCTGTATAAGTATCAGCATAAGTTCAAGTATGTGCTCATCGATGAGTTTCAGGATACGAATCAACTGCAATACGAGATCGTCAGACGCATATCAGATGTATTTCAGAATATCACAGTAGTCGGCGATGATGCACAGTCCATCTATGCTTTCCGTGGAGCTACGATAGATAACATCCTGAACTTTGAAAAAGACTTTCCTGATCTGAAAGTTTTTAAACTGGAGCAAAACTATCGCTCTACACAGAACATCGTCAAGGCTGCCAATGAACTCATCCACCGCAATAAGAACCAGCTCAAGAAAGAAATTTGGACAGACAATGAACAAGGCGACCTGATCAAACTGGTCAAGACTCCATCTGACAATGAGGAAGGCCGCTTTGTGGCGGACAGTATCATGGAGATGAAGAACCGGGAGCATTTCAGAAATGCCGACTTTGCCATCATGTACCGCACCAATGCCCAGTCGCGGGCCTTTGAGGAATCACTTCGCCGGCACAATATACCATACAAGATATACGGCGGCATGTCCTTCTATCAGCGTAAGGAAATAAAAGACTTGCTGGCATATAT
>PLSN01000150.1 GCA_003165135.1 Bacteroidota bacterium | reverse complement strand
TGCCGCCGCTCGCGTCCCGCGAGTGGCTATTATCATTCAGCCAGAGGCTGAAAAAAATAACTTTCATCAGATAGAGAAGTTTTAACCCGTAAAGGGTTCCAAACCCTTTACGGGTTGGGTATATCCTCTTTTCATTTATATTTGTCAGAATAAACCACCCGGCATGAGAAAGATCTTCGCTTCGTCCATAGTCCTCGTATTATTTGTTGTGCTCTGCACTATTGTCGGCTGCAAGAAGACCGCTGCGCCTGCGACCTGCTTTGGTACTGTGCCTGATACGGCCTATGTGGGCGAGACGGTCAGCTTTACCAGCTGCACACAGGGCGCTAGTTCATACTACTGGGTATTTGGTGATGATGGCTATGCGACCACTGCCAATGCCACCCACATCTATACCGCACCGGGTGTCTATCATGGCGGGCTGACAGCATCAAACGGCACAGGAGATACCAGGTCATTTGTCATCGTGGTCCTCCGTCCGGTCAATGTCTGGACATTTCAGGGCGTGACAGACAGCTCGGCATATGCGCAGGGCATAGGTGGTGACACGGTCGAGGCGACCAATTTCACTACTACAAATCTCACCAACGTCAGCAATATTGTTTTTGTATTCGATTCACTCCCCAAATCCAATGGAACATATCAGGTCATCAATGACCAGTTTGGTGGCAGGCCGTCCTCATCTCAGGTGGCGGTATTTCTCACCACACCCAGCGGCCGCAACTATGGCTCTACCGGCAATGACCACGTGAGCGCGACAGTGACCGTGATCGGTGGCATGGTCAGTGTCTCGATCCCCGCTGTAGAGATGGTCAATGTAGCAGTACCTACCGACAGCGCATCGCTCTCTGCGACTGTCACACAGACCGAATAATTGATAAGGGAGAATTGATAATGGATAATGCCAGCCGGACCGATTGATCAGGCTTCTTGTCATATTTGTTAATTCTCAATTCTCAATTTTCAATTCTCAATTTCCCATTCACATTTCTATCTTTGTTAGACCTCATTCCGCTCACCTAATTTATCATGATGGACAATCAATTCATAAAACCGGATTTCGTTTTTGAAACCAGCTGGGAAGTATGTAATAAGGTAGGCGGTATCCATACCGTGATCTCGACCAAGGCCCTCACCATGGTCAATGAATGGCAGGACCGCGTCATCATGATCGGGCCCGATGTGTGGAAAGGGAGTGGTGAGCATCCGGAGTTTGCCGAGGACAAGGACCTCTATGCCTCATGGAGGAACTATGCAGCATCCTGCGGCCTGCGGATCAAAGTGGGCCGGTGGAAGATCATCGGCAATCCCGTCGTGGTACTCGTGGACTTCACGCCCTTCTTTTCAAAAAAAGATGAGATACTAAGCGACCTATGGGTCAAATATAAAGTGGACTCGCTCACGGGAGGCTGGGACTATATCGAGCCGGCGCTATTCGGCTATGCCGCAGGTCTCGTCATCGAGACCTTTTATCATCATCATCTTACTTTCAGTGACAAGATCGTGGCGCAGTTTCATGAGTGGATGACAGGTACGGGTATACTCTATCTGGNNGGACAAGGTGCCTCAGGTGGGGACGATCTTTACCACACATGCTACTGTGGTAGGCCGCGCCGTAGCGGGCAACGGGCTCCCACTCTATAGCAAATTTTATTCTTTCGATGCAGACAAAGAAGCCACTGATTTCAATGTCGTAGCCAAACATTCGCTGGAGAAAATGTCAGCGCATACTGCTGATTCTTTCACTACAGTGAGTGAGATCACCGGGCGTGAGTGCGAGCATTTTCTGGGTAAAGAAGTAGACCTCGTGACCCCAAACGGCTTTGAAGATTTCTTTGTGCCCGATACGGTTTTCTATCAGGAGAAAAGAGCGCTCGCACGCAAAAAGCTACTGAGTGTTGCATCTACGCTCTGCGGTGAGCAGCTGCCCGAAGATTCATTGCTTGTGATCAAGAGCGGCCGTTATGAATTTCATAACAAAGGCATAGATATATTCATAGATGCACTGGGACAGCTCGACCACAGTCCTGCGAATGATAAGCAGATAGTGGCTTTCATCTTCATACCCGGCTATCAGACCGGACCGCGCCAGGAGCTGGCAGACGCCCTGCAACAGGGCAGGATAGGTATCGATACACACGACAAACTTCTTACCCACAACCTTCACGGCATAGAACACGATGCGATATATAACCGTCTGCTTCAAAATCATCTTAACAACGAAAAAGACAACAAAGTAAAGGTCGTCTATGCACCCGTCTATCTCGACGGCATGGATGGCATCTTTGATCAGAGCTATTATGACATGCTGACCGGTTTTGATTTTTCTGTTTTTCCTTCATACTACGAGCCGTGGGGATATACACCGCTTGAGGCTATCGCCTTTCATATACCTACAGTCATTACAGACCTCAGTGGCTTCGGCCTCATGATGCAGAAACCCGATATGCATATCGGCGAAGGTATCGTGGTGATCAAACGCGATGATTTCAATGATATAGAAGCAGCAAACAATATAGCAGCACTGGTCACAGAGTATAGTAAACTGACAAATAAACAGATAGACAAAGCGAGAGAAGGTGCATTTCAATTGTCCAAGCTGTATTTATGGAAAAACCTGATCGTCCATTACCGGAAAGCATTCACAGTAGCGCTGGAGAAAACAGCCTTGCGCTCGCATATGTTTCAGCATAAGCAGCGCGTGGAGTCTATCGTATCCTATCAGCAGATCCAGTCGCCGGAGGTCACACCGCCGATATGGAGAAAGATATATGTAGAGTCACAATTGCCAGAGGCATTGATCCCACTCAATGCCATTGCAAAAAACCTGTGGTGGACATGGCATGATGAAGCGGAAGAGCTTTTCGCGATGATAGACCCGGACCTATGGGAGGAATATACTCACAATCCGATACAGCTCATCAGCTCACTCAACTATACTCAGATCCGAAGGCTTGAGAAAAACAAAGCTTTTCTCGATAAGCTGACTGAAGTGAATGATGCTTTTCATAAATACATGACCAGCCCGCACTCAAAAGATCCGCAGGTGGCATATCTCTGTATGGAATATGGGCTTGATACCAATCTGAAAATATACAGCGGAGGCCTCGGCATCCTCGCGGGTGATTACCTCAAGGAAGCAAGCGACCAGGGTTATAATATGATAGGAGTGGGGCTGCTCTATCGCAAGGGTTTCTTTCGCCAGAAGATATCCGCGCATGGTGAGCAGATAGATGAGTATGATATCCATAAATTCACCAGTCTGCCGCTGCAGCCGATGTATGACAAGGACAAAGAGTGGATGATGGTGAGTATGTCGTTTCCCGGCAGGACGCTCCATGCTAAGATATGGAAACTGGAGGTAGGCCGTGTACCGCTCTATTTGCTCGATACTGACATTCCCGAAAATACACCTGAAGACAAAACGATCACCGCGCAATTGTATGGAGGCGACTGGGAAAATCGACTGAAGCAGGAATTTCTGCTCGGTGTGGGCGGTGTGCGTATGCTGGAGCTACTCGGGTACAAGCCCGATGTCTTTCACTACAATGAAGGGCATGCGGCATTTGCGGGATTAGAGCGATTGAGAATATTAATTCAAAATGGCAATGTGACTTTCGATGAGGCGATAGAGGTAGTGCGGTCTAATTCTTTATTTACCACACATACACCGGTGGCTGCTGGCCATGATATGTTTTCCGAAGACCTTGTGCGTATATATTTTTCACATTATGCAGATCAGCTCAATATCAGTTGGAAAAGATTGATGGGACTTGGCCGCGCTAATGAGAATGATCAGCAGGAGAAATTTTCGGTGAGTTTCCTCGCTGCACGAGTCTGTCAGGAGATCAATGGCGTGAGCAAACTGCACGGTATCGTATCGCGGAGGATATTCAGCGCGCTATGGCCGGGCATACCACAGGATGAGTACCACATCGGCTCGGTGACCAACGGCGTGCATCACCCCTCATGGACTGCTCACGAGTGGAAAGCCCTCTACGAAAAGGCTCCCGGCGACGAAGGTAAAGAAGACCAGAGCGAGAACTATGACTATAAGCAGATACAGCATGTACCCGATGCTACCCTTTGGCGTCTGCATACTAAGTATAAACATGAACTGATAGATGAAGTAAAACGCCGTATCAGGGTAGACAATTTTATGCCGTATCAGGTGCAGGCGAGGCTGATACAGCAGTTGAGCAATTTTAATGAGGATACTTTGGTCTTTGGTTTTGCGAAGCGTATCGTAAAGTATAAACGTTCGCTGCTGCTGTTTTCTGACAGAGAAAGGTTGCTGTCGATCATCCGCAATGCAAAGTGCCCGATGTTGTTTTTGTTTTCCGGCAAGGCGCACCCGAATGATTTTGAAGCTAAGGCACTCGTGAAAGGACTGGTAGATATATCCAAGGACCCTGAGTTTGAAGGCAAGGTTATCTTCATACAAAACTATGATATCGACATAGCCAAATACCTGACCAGAGGTGTCGATGTGTGGCTCAATACGCCTGACCTCGAGATGGAGGCATCAGGCACGAGCGGTATGAAGGCCATGCTGAACGGCGCACTGAACCTCAGTGTGCGTGATGGCTGGTGGGCAGAGGCATACCGCCCGGATGCGGGCTGGGCCATAGGCGGCACTGAGCGTGAAAGCAATCCCGACATTCAGTATGAGATGGATGCAGAGAGCATCTACAGAAATCTCGAAGAACATGTACTGCCGACATATATGGACCGGGATAAGGATGGTATCCCTACTCAATGGGTGGCCATGATGAAGACCGCTATCGAAGAACTCGTCCCGGTCTATAGCATGCGCCGGATGCTGATAGAATATAAAGATAAATACTATCTCAAGCTCGGTGCACGAAACAAACAGCTAAGGGAAAACCACTATGAGGCAGCGAGAAAGCTAGCAGAGTGGAAGGCCAGGATCACGCATGCCTGGCCGCAGGTACAGGTCGTGTCGATGGATATTTTTGATTCGGCCAATAAGCCATTTCCGGTGGGGGATGAACTCAAACCAAACATAACCATAGAAGTGGATGGTGTGGATGCAGCAGATGTGGGCGTGGAGATCGTATTCTTTGATAAGCGTTTGCCGGATGCTGCATTTGGTGAGATCATATTCAGCAAGGAGATGACGCCGGTACGCACTAAGGATAGACTGGTGACCTATGAATGCAAGATCCCAATCACGATATCAGGTGTGTTTGAATATGCATTCAAGATATACCCCGCCAATCCGATGCTGCCGCATAAGCTTGACTTCCCATTGTATAAGTGGGTTTGATTTAATTAAAAATTAAAAATTGATAATTAAAAATTGAATACAAGACTATGAGAAAAGTGATTTTAGGGATCGTCTCCATTGCTCTTCTTTTTCTTACCACTTGCAAGGCAGATAATATTCCTGCTGTTTCCTCGGGCACATGGACATTTCAATCTGTAACTTATAATGATGCACAAGGTGGAACAACTAACTGGGGCAATTCTATTGTATCTATAGTTGCCACAACTAAGAGATATTCTGATGTCTATATGGTTCTTTCCAATGATTCTACACAATCTTTTGTTTCCGGTATGTATTCGGTAGGGGCAGGACCGAATACCAATACAACAAAATATTTAAATTTAGAAGTGACAAGCGCTAATGGCGCTCCCTATATTCCTGTGCCTAATTCAGGTACCATTTCCGTGTATGTAAATAATGATACTATCATGATTGCCTCTACAGGGGCTAAAATGATTAATTATGGTCTGACTGACACATCTATCCTCACTTTCAATATCACACAGACATACTAACATAACCCTCAAAGGGTTTTAGACCCTTTGAGGGTTGAATAGAGATATTCAATCTTCAATTGATCAATGCAGTTTTGGCTTAAAGCGCAGGCTATAGCGTTTTTTAACTGAATGGCCATACTCACCTTCCCAGAATAAATAAACGCAAAACAAAAGTATAATAGCCNNTAAATTCCAGATGGTCCTGAAGATGTTTAGTAACATAGCTTTAGATTTTTAACGTGATCAAAAAATGTCCGGACTAAAAACAAAAGCAGAAATCCAAAGAACGGAGTTGAACGTCTTGTAGTATAAAATTAAAACAATTTTCTTGATATATTATAATTTATCTCAATAAAAATTCCGAAGCGTTTTATTTGTATTTTTATGCATCATTCATCCATGAGACAGTTTCTGTTATTTATCCCTTTTTCTGTGTTTGTTATTCAACTGACAGCGCAGGACATGAAGCCACTGAAAGTGGGCGATCATGCCATTGAGATAGCGCTGCCTGATGCTTCCGGCCAGATACACAAACTGTCATCATACAAGGGGCACGTTACATTGGTATATTTCTGGTCATCCGGCTGCGGATTTTGTCTCAAAGAGGACAAAGGTTTGGCATATTCATACCAGGAGTTTCATAAAAAAGGATTTGAGATGTATGGCGTCTCTCTGGACGAGAATACTAAAAGTTGGACCAAAGCCCTCAATCGCAAAGAGCTCCGCTATCCGCAGGTCATTGATACGGCAGGTATGTCTGCCCGTTCGGTCGCTGACTATGGGGTCACATCGTTGCCATTCAATTTTCTCATCGACCAGTATGGCGATATCATGATGGTCAATGTGCCCGTCGAACAACTCTTTTCGATACTATGGGTCATATATGAATAGCTTTTGCGTTGTTTATAGGGCGGGATGCTCTATGGAGATGCGGCCGCGATCTTGGATCATGTATCGGCAGTAGCTACAGACATTTCATATAGCTTCTCTATTGTTTGGGTTTTGAGGGCCGGCAGGAGTTCTGATTCTTTGATCAGGCATAGCTTGGTAAGCAGGGTTCTTTTTTTTGCTTCATCATTCCATAAGCCGAGCACATCGTCTATTTTTTGCTGGCATATGCGGATCAGTTCCTCCTTATCGGTCTCCAGCATTGTATGCCCGGTGATATATTTTTGCAACCGCGTTTTTGCATATTGGTCCAGCTCTTCGACAGACAGGTGTTCCATACTATCTACTCCTTCGCTGCGCGACTGTGCGTCTTCCATCCATTTTTTTATCACCGAAACGAAATAGACGTAGTGGTTCTTGTTTTTTATTTCCAAAGCAGAGCCCGAAGGGAATGTATGGCTGCTCAGTTCTGTATAGATC
>PLSN01000477.1 GCA_003165135.1 Bacteroidota bacterium | reverse complement strand
TTACTTAATACAAATTCTTTCTTTTTATCTCCAAGATATTGATACAACCTGACTATTCGTATAGCAAAAACAAAAGATTTAGACTTGACTATGTTTTCACTTTTCTCCATGAATCTTGAATATTATAAACCTCGTCTTTATACAAATTATTAATTATTCACTATTCATTATTAATTAAAACATATAACTCTTCATGGCGAAATTCATTCGCAAACCTAAGCCAAAATAGAAAGAGCTGGAAGCATAAGGATACAAGGTGCCCCCAATGTCGGCTTTGTAGGCACTGGTTTTTTCGCGATAGATCATTTCAGCATCGATGTAGATATTGTGCCAAGCCTGATATGAAACCCTCAGGTCCAGATAGGCAATGATAGACGCAGCGCCCTGTCCGATCTTATTGCCATAGTAGTGAGATGCAGAGTCTGTGCGGAATATATCACCACCGAAGTTAGAGTAGATAGGCTGGTTGAGATTGCCGTTTTGATAACCCACTATCGTGTCATCGCCCACTCGGGCTATCATCAGCTTCATATTGATCGTCCATTTTGGTTTGGGCTGATAGTTGATCTTGGCGAGAAACTCAAAAAAGTTATTGCCTAGAGGATCCGCGAGTGCCTGATTATAGTTTGTGTAATTTTCCTCCGGGAAAGTAGAAGTAGAATAAGTGAACGGCCTGACAGCATTGAACTCTATCTGTGCATCGAGTCCCGGAGCGATGTCTATATACTTCATACCGAGTTGGACACCATATTTATTGTCTCGCCATCCATCGTGATGTATCAGGTGGCTGACATTAAACTCTGACAATATACCCTGACCATAGAAAGATAAATGGTTAGCTGCATTGGCTTTGAAATAACCACCGATGGTTTCTTTGTCGGGATTGCCGAGTGCGTGGTCTACTGCGCGATAGAAGATGACCGGGTTCAGATAGGATATGTCAAAATTGTTGCCATCCCTTCTTGAGATATTACCTTCAAAGAGGCCCATATTCAGCCACCAGGTGATCTTGATATCCAGTTTTTGGAATGAACCATATTTTTTATCGAGTAGTGCATCATTCCCTCTGCTGTAGTCAGATGTCAATTGTGTGATCATGCTGGTATACTCAATTCTCCAAAATGTCAGCTTTTCTTTTAGGAAGAGATATGGTGAAGAATTATCAGATAAGAATAATGACCGCATACCATCACCCCAGAAATTTTTATCACGACCGAAGGAGACATTGAGATAGTCTAGAATATTTACATTGGCGTATCCCACTGCATTAAACCAATCAGTGCCATCCTGAAACTTAAAAATGCTGGATGAATACTGCTTGAAATATGCTACGCCGGGCACATAAGCCAGATTTGACCCCGCGGGTGCAGATACGTCCTGATTCGGGTTATTGGTATACATATTGGCTACGTATTGCATTGGGCGTGTAGCATCACCGGTAGTGGCAGAGTAGAAGCTCAATACTTTTTTAATATTGGCACGAAACTCAACGCCTATACTCCGGTCAAAAATGAACCTGCTGCCATTGGTTTCGCCGCCTACGTGCATATCAATTATGGGATTGACCCGGAGGTCAAAAAGCCCTTTTTTCTTTGATTCAACGTGCGCGAAACTGGCCGGTTCTCGGTATAATTTTTTGAAAAGAGGCCTTTTGGTTTGACTCTTGACACTATCCAGCCACTCGGGACTATCGTCCATCAGATATTGTAGCTGAAATTCATTGACCTTGTTTTGTTTCAGGTTAGAGAAATGAAGAGCCTCGGCCATTTGAGCTACCTCGCTTCTGATATAGGGTTTGGTACTGGTATGTATCATTGGCAGTATCTTGCCATATTTGATATCGAGGCGGTCTATATAGTCGTAGGTATCNNCTGTTCATTTATAGTGTTTACGAAGCCAAGATAAAATATTTGGGTTAAAAGTGCATAAGCTGTTTATCCCCCGCAGGCATGGCTATACGACATACTGTATTTTTTAATCTTCAATAAATAAGTCCGATGCTATCCTATCAGCATAATGTTTGCCCTTTTGAGTGAGTTTTAGGACATTTCCCTCTAATAGATAAAATGAAGGGTCTACCCCATCCAGCGATTTTTTTAAATCATACATCATCAATCGTAAATCAGAAATATTCATGCCCCATATGGTACGCAGAGATGTCATGATGTATTCATTGGCTTGCTGTGATGGCGACAGGTGCTCGATTTCTGCGGGTATCACCGAGTCATTGATGTTTTTTATATAGTTGAGGTTATTGGCTATATTCCATCTGCGGCTTTGTCTGTCGTAGGAGTGTGCCGATGGCCCTAGTCCGAGGTATTTTTTGCCAAGCCAGTAGTTTGTATTATGTATGGCATAGTGGCCCTCTCTGGCAAAGTTGCTCATCTCGTACTGGTCGTAATTATTTTCGTCCATCATAGACATCAAAATATCAAACTGCCTGACGGTTTGAGCTTCGTTGACTGGCAGTGCCCTGCCTGTTTTGATATATTTGTCGAGATATGTTTTGGGTTCTATGGTTAAGGCATAGGAGGAGATATGTGGGATGCCCAACTCGTGAGCGGTCCGGATATTATTGATCCAATTCTCATCAGACATGGTTGGGGTGCCATATATCAGGTCTATGGTCATATTGTCGAAGCCTGCATCCTGTGCCCGTTTGATAGCTGATGACGCTTCCTGTGCTGAATGGCCCCTGTTCATATATATAAGGTCGGCATCGTAGAAGGACTGTACACCGATGGAAAGCCGGTCAAGCCCGAGTGATCTCAGAGATATAAGTTCACTTATTTTTTCGTTGGTCAGGTCGTCTGGATTAGCCTCCAGGGTCAGCTCCTGCAGGTTTATTTTTGGGTGAAACTGATAGATCGCCTCAAGGATAGATCTGATCTCGTCAACATCCAGTAGCGATGGTGTCCCGCCACCAAAGTAGATGGTTTCTATTACTTCTCCATCCAGATAGT
Organism: Bacteroidota bacterium; assembly: GCA_003165135.1. GTDB lineage: Bacteria > Bacteroidota > Bacteroidia > Chitinophagales > LD1 > UBA1941. Next base: position 594 of record PLSN01000477.1, on the reverse strand, counting down.
CTTTACTTAGTTCGATTTCCTTTACTATTGCCCTGACCAGATCGGACTTCAATGCGGTAGAAACGGAAAGATAGAAATTGCAGTAATGGCAAGCCTGCTTGCAGAAAGGGATGTGAATGTAAATGCCGGCCATGGAACGAAGATAAGGCTATTACAATAATCTAAGGCTTATGATTATATAATCTAAATACATCTTTCGCGTTATCTTTACCTTTATATCAGATGAGAAGGCTGCTGTTATTGTTTTTTGTTCTTTGGCTGAAAGGTTCCTTTGCACAGGGACCCTTCAGGCTGGAGGTTGTATGCCATGACAAAACCCCTGTTTTTTTCGCAAAGCGGTTAGCATACAATACTAGTTTCAAAGATTCACTTCAATGGAAAAGAGAGGTCAATGTTCTATATGGTAAGCTGCAAAGCGAAGGATATCTGGTAGCTTCTGTAGATAGCACCGTCAGAAATGGCAATTTGCTTACTGCATATATATATGTAGGAGATAAGTTTCAGACCATCACCATATACAATGGGAATGTCCCGGCTGACTTTCTCGATGCCATCAGCCTAAAGAAACTGGGAGACGGTAAAGTAATACCTGTC
>PLSN01000182.1 GCA_003165135.1 Bacteroidota bacterium | reverse complement strand
CAATAATCAATATGCTTTGAATCCTCGTACTCCATAATTGACGGACGACAAGCAGATTGAAGTTAGAACTATTATAACGAATGATATTATTCTCTGTTTCTTGTCTTTTTTGCCCTTTTATTTTTGCTGTTTCAGAAACAGATGAAAAGAAACTATGTAGTAAGAAAAAAAGTAGATTTCCTAGAACACCAACAATGATACCTACAATTATTGCTGAAAACCACCAATCAAAGGATTTTAAATGCTCTAACATTATATTCGCTTAAGAGTCTAAACTTAAGGTTTTTTAAAATAGGTTATAATCAGGTTCGCCATTTTTTGTATTTGGGCGAAGCGACATCAACAATTAAATCTGTTTTATCCGTATCATCCGTGTGCTATATCCGCGTTTATCCCCGTTATCTGCGGGAGATAAATCAGAGCTTCCCCTTCACTGCCTCTATCGCAGCACTCAGTCCATCGGCATTCGTACCACCCGCACTCGCATAGAAAGGCTGTCCGCCGCCACCGCCTTTGATCAGCGGAGAGATTTCTTTGATCCATGCACCGGCGTTCCAGTTTTTTTCCTTGACCAGTTTCTCATCTATCATGATATGCAGAGAGGCTTTGCCGCCGAGGTTAGCACCGATAGCGAAGACATAATTCTCCGCCTCGTTCTTGAGCATATAGACCAGGTTCTTGATAGCATCATTATTCGTGAGGTCGACAGTAGTGCCGATGAAAGTAATGCCATTTATATCCAGCTTCTTGGAGAGCAGTTCATTCTTGACGGCAGTAGTTTGTTTCGCCTGATAGCCCTCGATCTCTTTTTTCAGCGCGTTGTTCTCCATGCTCAGGTCCTCGGTAGCCTTGATGATATTTTTGGGATGGTTGAGTATCTCAGCGATGGCGGTGAGGTCGTCTATTTGCTTATTGACATAGTCCAGCGCTTTCCTGCCGGTCACCGCCTCTATACGGCGCACACCCGCAGCAGTGCTGCTCTCAGAGATGATCTTAAACAGCCCGATCACGCCGGTAGCAGGTACATGGCAGCCCCCGCATAGCTCGCTGGAGAAGTTCTTATCAAAAGTGATAACGCGCACGAATTCGCCATACTTCTCACCAAAGAGTGCCATCACGCCGCCATCTATCGCCTTCTGAAAAGGCACATTGCGCTGCTCCTCCAGATGCACGTTCTCCATGATCTTGTTATTGACGATCTGCTCTATCTGTTTGATCTCCTCAAGCGTCACCTTAGAGAAATGCGAAAAGTCAAAGCGCAGGTATTCAGGATTCACGAGTGAACCTTTCTGCTGCACATGCGTACCAAGCACTTGCCTCAGCGCTGCCTGCAATAGGTGGGTGGCCGAGTGATTTTTTATTGTATCATTGCGCTTAGGGATATTGATTTTTGCATCTACTCTTGAGTCGAGTTTCGCAGGTAACTTTTTTGCAAAATGTATGATGAGGTCATTTTCTTTCTTCGTATCGATCACATCGATTTTCTCTCCACCGAAATCCAGATAGCCTGTATCGCCCACCTGTCCGCCACTCTCCGCGTAGAAAGGGGTTTTGTCCAGCACCAGTTGATATACTTCGGCGTCTTTAGCTTTCACCTTGCGGTATTTGATGAGGTGTGCGTCGGCAGTCTCGTGATGATCATATCCGATGAACTCGGTACTTGTCTCATCACCCACAGTCACCCAGTCACTGGTCTCAGTAGTGGCGGCTTTTTTGGAGCGGTCTTTCTGCTGCTTCATCTCATTATTGAATCCCAACTCATCTATTGTCCATCCTTTCTCAGATGCAATAAGCTTAGTTAAATCTAATGGAAATCCGAATGTGTCATATAGCTCAAAGGCAGCCTTGCCATCTAAAACAAAATTGTTGTCATTCAGTAATTTGTTTTTTACATACTCACCTTTTTGTGCATGTATAAAATTTGCTCTTGACGAATCAAGTTCGGTATCGTATTGATCGGGATAGATATTATTTGCTTCTTGGATATATTTTTTCTCCCTAATAGTTTCGAAAATTTTCAAACCGTTACCAAGTGTTCTCAGAAAACTCGCTTCTTCCTCATGTATCACCTTCGCCACAAAATCTTTTTGCGACTTCAGATCAGGAAATATATCAGCGAACTGTTCAGACAATAAATCTACTAATTCAAATAAAAATGGCTGCTCGAAACCGAGATTAGAATAGCCATAACGCACCGCCCTGCGTAGGATACGGCGTATGACATAACCCGCACCGGTACTTGACGGCAGCTGGCCATCTGCAATAGTGAATGATATAGCGCGTATATGGTCTGCTATGACACGCATAGCTATATCGGTCTTCGCAGAGGCGCCATATTTGATGCCGGATTTAGTTTCTACCCAGTTGATCGTCGGCGTGAAAACATCAGTGTCGTAGTTGGACTTCTTGCCTTGTATCGCCACGCATAGCCGCTCTAATCCCATACCGGTATCTACATGCCTGGCAGGTAGTTTCTCCAGAGAGCCGTCAGCCTTGCGATTAAACTCCATGAAGACATTGTTCCATATCTC
>PLSN01000353.1 GCA_003165135.1 Bacteroidota bacterium | reverse complement strand
TTGATTTCTGCAAAAAAGAATTACCCTTTTTGTTTCTTTTTTCAAAGCCAACTGCCGGGCAGTCTCTTTGCCAAGCCCAATATTTGCTCCGGTTATTAATATGCTTTCGTTCATGTTTTTTGTTTTAATTGAAATGATTATTATAAAAAAATCTAGCTGTTGATCCTAATTCTATTTTAATTCGACAATCCAATATTACGAACTTCGAAATTAATAAACAAATTTTTTTGCTTTACTTTTGAGACATTATCGCGTCAGCGAGCTGATTGGTCTGGCTGATGAGAGTATTTTGCTCTTTCTCGTGGAAATGTGAGAGGACTTTTTTTGTCATAGTTTTCTTTCGTGCTAAAAACGCTTTATAAGACTCCAGTCCCTTTTCACCAAGAGCGACTTTCACCACGCGCCTGTCTTCATCAGAGTTGTAACGCACCAGAAACTTATTTGCAACAAGTTTATCCGCAATACTTGTAAGCGTGCTTAACGGCGCCTTTAAATAATCGGCTATCTCGCTCATTTTTGCACTTTTATTATCGCCTACAAAAACTAAAATCATTAGCTCCTTTTTATTTATTTCCCCACATATCTTACAGCAATGCTCAAACTCGCTTTCTATTGCATTGGTCAGGCTAAACATGGCAGAAATAAACTGGTCTATTTTATCATCCTTCGCTGGCATGGGCAATTATATTATTTGTGTTATTAAATGCTGCAAAGCTACGAAGTTCGAAATAAAATATCCGATCTAAATTCAAAGCAGTTTTCCACAGTCGCTCTGTTGTCCAGTCTCGTCTTCGTCTCCTGACGAGGATGTAAAATACTTTCGCGTTTGAAACGCGATGATAAAAGCATCCGCGTTACAAACGCGGACGAGCGGAGGCTGAATGCGAAATTGCTGACTTCTATTAAATTTTAGTAATCTTCCACACGAGTTATTCTACCATATTGACCAGCATCATTTAGGGCCAATTGAAAAGCCGCATCAAATGATCGAGCTTGACCAATGTATGTATATTCTTTATCAGAGGGAGGGAACATTAATTTTTCAAATCGTTTCACTACAAAATCATTATTTCCGCCATCACGAATTATATAGCTTTTATATTCTCCATTTCCAAGGTGAAATCTTTTCCCCGCCATAAGATGTTTTTTAGTGGTTATTTATTCTAGACAATTAACATGTAGTCTATTTATTTCTAAATATAATAAAAATTCTCCGCCGTTGTTGGTGTTTCCCACCATCAACTATATGCGATAAGCAAAATCAATAGAATTCGATTCTACCATAGTCTCTACTTCTTCGGCTTCTTCTTCAGGGGCTTGCCGTATTTAAGTCTATGCTTCATGTCACGTGTTAGGTGGAAGTTCTCTTTCATGTTCTTCTCTGACTTCCGGTGAAAGGCCATTTCTCCCTGTGGTGCGCGAGCCTTTCCGAGGACTTTCCCGATATCAGTTTTAGGAGTTTCTGCGGCTGTGAGTTCGGTAGATATTTCTAGCCCCTCAGGACTTGGCAGGAGCTTTATCTTTTTCTTCATCAGTTTCTCTATCGCTGTCTTGTATTTCACTTCACCCTCGCTCACGAATGTGATAGCCTGTCCCTTCTGGTCCGCACGGCCGGTGCGGCCTATGCGGTGGATGTAGCTCTCCGGCACATCCGGCACATCAAAGTTGATCACATGGCTCACCTCCGATATGTCCAGGCCGCGGGCTATGATGTCAGTAGCTATCAGTACACGGTATGTATTATTTTGAAATTTCGCTACCGTATCAAAGCGGTTGGGCTGCGTCTTGTCAGAGTGTATCACGCCAACACTGCCGGGGAATTTCTCTCCAATGATCGCAAAAATATCATCCGCCATCTTCTTGGTACCTGCGAAGACCAATACCTTCGTCATAGTGGGGTCGGTGCGCAGCAGCAGCTCCAGCAGATTTATTTTGGTATGGAAGTTAGGTACTTTATAAGCGGTCTGCGTGATATTCTCCAGCGGCGAACCTGCAGGCGCTGCCTCGATCTTCTCAGGATTATTGAAGAAGTCATTGATCAGCAGCTCTACATCATCGGTCAGCGTCGCGCTAAACATCAGGTTCTGGCGCCGCTGCGGCAGCAGTCGCATTATATCTTTCAGTTGAGTCTTGAATCCCAGGCCCAGCATCTCATCCACCTCATCTATCACCAACCGCCTGATCGACTTCATCTTCAGGCTGCCCCTGACAGCCAGATCGTACACGCGGCCGGGCGTACCCACCACTATATCTGCGCCCTCCTGCAGGGCAGCCATCTGTAGGTTTATATTCCCGCCGCCATATACGCCCACCGTTTTGACGCTCATGTAGCGGCTCAGCTCCCGGGCGGTCTCTACGACCTGCACCACCAGCTCGCGTGTGGGCACCATGATCAATACGCGTGGCGTAGTTTCCTTACTAAACTCCCACTGACGCAGGATAGGCAGCAGATAGGATAGAGTCTTGCCGGTACCCGTCTGTGCTATACCCACTATATCGCGCCCCGACATGATCACCGCAAAAGACTTGCGCTGTATGGTAGTAGGATGCGTAAAGTGGAGATCTGCCAGCGCATTGCGCAGCTGCTTATTCAGATTCAAGTCATCAAAAGTCATCTTCATGCTAAAACGGTATTTTGGCGAAGGTAGTTTAATTCGCTTTTGTGGCTGTAAATATCATGATGAATAGGGTAGCTATACACGAGTGAAAAAGACTCACGCTAATTGCAGTCCCCAAAAAAATTTTTATTAAGCCGCAATAGGGAATGAAATATCGATCTTCAGTCCATGATCAAAACCGGGGTCGATATTGATCTCGCCATGATGGTTTTCTACTATCTTCTTGCAGATGGCGAGGCCCATGCCTGTCCCTTCATATTCGTTACGGCCATGCAACCTTTGGAATGGGGCGAAAATCTTTTCCAGATATCGCTCATCGAAACCAATACCGTTATCATCGACGATGATCTG
>PLSN01000121.1 GCA_003165135.1 Bacteroidota bacterium | reverse complement strand
CCGTGCCCGGGAGATCATCATACATGGCGCATGGTACGTATGCGAGTCTTTTGTAAAGCAATACGGCTATACAGGAAAGAGCTTCGGCTGTCCCGCACTGCCGGAGGACGTTCTCAAAGCCCTCATGCCAATCCTCGCCGATGGCAGTTTGCTATATATTTACGCTAAGTAAATTGACAATTGATAATTAAACATCAATTTGGTACAGCAATTGTATTACCATTGTATATTGCGCGTTATCAATCTTTCATTATGCCTCGTTCTTTAGTACTTATCTTATCAGCACTTATCTTATTGTCTTCTGGCACAGGCTGCAAATCAAAACGGGCGAAGCTCATCCCAAATGCCACGATATATAGCTCTCAGCAGTATAGTGACTATGTGCTCGACAGTGACTATATCAAGAATGAACTACTCCGTGATACATCGTTTCAGGCATATGCGGCAGACATCTTTGATTTTTATGAAAGAAGAAATTTCGAATCTGCCTGGCTCAACGGCGATACGCTCACACTCAGTGCTCATGATTTTCTTAATACGCTCAGCAGCTATGAGAGCGAGTTCGGCGACAGCTCACTCTCTGCCGGTCTGGATGAAGAAAGTATCGGCGCCATGATGCTGTCAGGTATCACAGAGGGCCGTACGAAACTCGATATGAAGCTTACAGCTACTTTCTTCAGATATGCCCAGCAGGCCTACGGAGGTACATCAGCAGATATTAAGGACCTCGAGTGGTACATACCCCGTCGCAAGAAAGACTATCTGCGGCTCATTGATACACTGGTCACATCACCCTCATCATACGCTATTTATGAACCGGTCAATGCCTATTACAAAGCACTCAAGAAGGTGCTCATCGAGTATCGCGCGATAGAGAAGAAAGGCCGACAGCCTATGGTCAAAGCCACTTCACATCCGGGTGATAGTGGTGATGATGTAGCTCAGCTACGGAGCGCACTGACCATGACCGGTGACTATATCGGTGAAGATACGGGAAGCTATAATGACCGTCTCACCGCTGCGGTGGCCCGCTATCAGAAACATACAGGGCTACCGATGACAGGTGTGGCAGACTCCATCACCGTGGCAGAGATCAATACACCCATCAGTACACGTATCAGCCAGCTCATGCTCAATATGGAGCGCCTCAGATGGATGCCCGACTCGATGCCTGCACACTATATCCTCGTCAATATACCGGAGTACAGGCTGCATGTATTCGATCATGGTGCGGACTCACTCAGTATGGATGTAGTAGTGGGCAAAGCTGCCAGCGCGACGAATATTTTCTCAGGCAGGCTGTCGGTGGTGGGCTTTAGCCCATACTGGAATGTACCTCAGGGCATCATACTACATGAGATGCTGCCCAAGATGCAAAAAGATCCCGGCTATCTCGCCCGCGAACACATGGAGGTACTGAGCCGCGGCACAGTGGTCGATCCATCAGACATCAACTGGAACCAGTACACCAAAGGTGTGCCCTTTGATATACGGCAGGTGCCGGGCCCGGACTGTGCACTGGGGTTGGTGGCTTTCTATTTTCCAAACACCTTTGACATCTATCTGCATGACACGCCTGCTAAAAGTCTCTTCAGTGAGCAGAGTCGCGCCTTCAGTCATGGCTGCATCAGATTATCTCAGGCTGAGAAACTCGCTGATTACATTTTCAGGAATGATACTACGATGACTCCCGATCATATCCGTGAGCTGATGGACGCACATATAGAGAAGAAATTTCCGGTACATCCATCGATACCGGTGTTTATAGTCTACTTCACTGCATGGGTCGATGAGGATGGCCGCATCAACTTCCGCCATGACATCTATGGCCATGATGCTCGCCTCTCCCGTGAGATATTCGGCAGGTGATCTGCCGATCTCGGACCAATTGTTTCCTGCTCAAAAACCTCTCCGGGGTATATTATTAAATAGCTTTTTTTAATAATAAGAGTGGCTTTAAATACAACTATATCAATTAGTTATATTTGATTTTATTCTTTATTTTTAATTTCTGAAAAACACAATAAGTACAAAAAAAGTTTAAATAAGGCAAAGAGCAATTAATGAAGAACCTGTCTGTCAAATACTCGAGCTATATTTTTGAAGTAGTGGTCGAGCATGCCCCTAATGCGATCATTCTGATAGACGGAGAGGGCTGTATCGGATATATCAATGAGCATACAGAAAAACTTTTCGGCTATGATCGTGCAGAACTGGACGGGCAGCATATTGAGATATTGATGCCGGTACGATTCAGAAAATCCCATCCCGGGCACAGAAATTCATTCATAGATACTCCTATAGCCCGGCCGATGGGAGGCGGCAGAGACCTGTATGCACTGCGCAAAGACGGCACGGAGATACAAGTGGAGATCGGATTGAATCCTATCAATACTATGGAAGGCCCTATAGTACTGGTATCTGTCATTGACATCACAGAGAGGAAAAACCAGGAAGCGATCATCAAAAAACAACTCATAGAACTGGCCATAAAGAACAAGGACCTTGAGGAGTTTACTTACATAGCTTCACATGACCTGCAGGAGCCACTCCGCACGATCACAAACTATATCCAGATACTCAAGATGGACTTGCCTGATCTGGATCCTATCGCAGATGAATATCTGAATGCTATAGACCTCTCGTCGAGGCGTATGAAAGCGCTGGTCAGGGGCTTGCTTGATTTCTCCAGAATAGGGACAGGAAGGGTACTCGTCTCTGCCGACTGCAGAAAGATAGTAAACGATGTGCTCTCAGACCTGGCCGGTCTGATCAGCTCTACCGGTGCTGTGATCTATATCGGAGAGCTGCCCACGCTCAATGTATATGAGGCCGAATTGCGCCAGCTGTTTCAAAACCTGATCTCCAATGCGATCAAATTTAAAAAACCGGACCTGAGGCCTGAGATCAGCATATCATGCGTGAAGCTAGATGGGCATTGGCTATTCTCAGTCAGGGATAATGGTATCGGTATCGAGCCGAGGTACTTTGACAAGATATTCCACATTTTTCAGCGGTTGCATGCTCAGGACTCTTATGAGGGCTATGGCATAGGGCTGGCGTATTGCAAAAAAATAGCAGAGCTGCATGCCGGCAAGATATGGCTCGAGTCCACACCCGGAGAGGGCTGCACCTTTTATTTTACCATATCAAACCTCAAACTATGACGCGTAAAGTAAACTGCATCATGCTGATCGATGACAATAAGTATGACAACTTTTATCACAATAGAATCATAATGGCTGGAGACTATGCCGCTATTGTCATATCTAAAACCTCAGGTCTCGACGCCATGGACTATCTCCTGCATAATGACCGACCAGAGTACCAGCAGCCTGATATCATCTTTCTCGATATCAATATGCCCGGCATGAATGGATGGGAGTTTCTCGATGAGTATGACAAACTCACAGACGAGCTCAAAAGCAAGGTCATCGTAGTGATGCTGACCACCTCCGAAAATCCCGACGATCAGGCCAAAGCACTAAGATATGCCACTTTATCCGGTTTTAAGTCAAAACCTCTCACTACCGAAATGCTTGATGAGATATTGGTCAAACATTTTTGAGTCAGTCTATTTCCAGATATTGAATAGCAGCCGTAGCCTGCCCTGCTGCAATAGTGTACGCCAGTCTATGAATAGCAGGCCAAAGATCAGTGTCAGCCCCACTCCAAGTCCCACCATTGTCTTCCAGTTGACCATGCCATGCATCAGTGCAGCGGTGTTTTCGGCCGCATAGCTGCCCATGAGGACAGCCACTGAGTCGCTGGCGAACTTGCCGATACAGAAAGCGGGGATGATGTAGTAAGGTTTCATCTTGGCCATGCCACCAGCTATAAAGAGTGGCGTGGTCGGCAGCGGCAGCAGTGAGTATACGAGTATAGCGACCTGGCTTTCCCATCCTTTCTGCTTCAGCTTATGGCCGAGGTACTGTACATCTGCATTTTTTGATGGGTTAAATATCCTGCCCGATACGATCGGGATATATAGGGTTAGTACATATCTGCCTGCTATCGAGCCCGCCACGCCTATGACTATCACCACCCATATATTGAGTCCAAACACAAGCTGCAGCAGGACCATGATCGTAAATGCCGGCGGCAGTGGCAGAGGTACTACATCTACCGCAAAGGCTGAAACAAAAAGTAATAGATACTGCCAGTACATCAGTGATTTTATGAAATAAAGAAAGGATTGTAATGTAAAACAAATATAAGTATTCATGTATGCCGGGCTATGCCCTGTTTCTTTGCTACCTTTGTACTGAATATCATCCGGCTGCATGACCATTGTCATAATAGCCGGTCCTTATCCTCGTTAATATTGACATACAATACAATCAAAAAAGAATAGTATGAAAGTCCTCATAAGCATTGATTCACTGGAGTCTTCAAAGATAATTTTAAGCGAAGCATATCCATTTCTCAAAGGTTTCCCTGATGCAGAGATACATATATTCACCGTACTTGACCTGGGCTCACTGTCTGTCGGCCACGGTACTGTCGACACCTTACTCATAGGCGATCACAAGCACATGGGCGAAGAGATCTGCCGGGTCGCCACTGAGATATTCGGCAGTATGCCCTTCACCTTCAGCTCGGAGGTAGGCTATCCTACAGATATGATACTACAGGAAGCAGAGAAACTCAGGTGCGACCTGATCGTCATGGGTACACATGGGCGTACGGGCTTTGACCATCTCATCATAGGCAGTGTAGCGGCCAAGGTCCTCCGCCTCGCACAGTGCAATACCCTAGTGATCCCGATGAAAAAGCACGGCGCTAAATGATCATTTATCTCCCATACCGACGCTAAGGCATCATTTAATTTCGAAACTCAATTTCCCTCCGGTAAATCGCGCAGAAATGGTCTTCTCTTCAAGCACCGTCTTTCTGCACAAACTCAATAGTTAAAATATCCCCTTTATAGGGGATAGACTATCAACGAAATGCCTGAATTTCATATTAAAAAAAATAATTTTTTTTAATATTTTATTTTTACATTGCATTATTACTTAACCAAATATATTTGATATGAAAAAACAATTTTCCTCCGTAATTACGATGGTATTGCTTTTTGTAGCAACCATGGCCTATGCCCAGGCACCTCAGGGCTTTAACTACCAGGCCGTCATACGCGATGGCTCCGGCAATCTGATCACCACCGGTACTGTCAACATACGTTTTACTGTCCTGCAGGGGAGCTCATCAGGTACTAGTGTCTATCAGGAGACCCAGAGCGTCACACCAAACAGCTACGGCCTTGTGAGTCTCGTGGTCGGTTCGGGCAATGTGGTATCAGGTACTTTCGCCGGGATCGGCTGGGGCACCAGCAGCTACTATCTGAAGGTAGAGGCTGACCCGACCGGTGGCACCAGTTTTGTAGCTCTCGGCACTCCCAGCCAGTTTCAAAGTGTGCCGTATGCTCTCAATGCAGGCAATGGCAACTGGGCAACAAATGGCACCAGTATATACAACACCAATACCGGCAATGTAGGCATTGGTACTAATAGTCCTTATGGTGTATTTGATGCAGAAGGGGTCTCCTCCGCTTTTCATACATATGATTTTGGTGGCACAGGATCCACACTGGCAGGCGAGTTTCATGGCAATTCAGCTGGTGCATTGGTCAGATACAGCGACGGCGCAAACAACTATATGGACATAGGTGTAGACAATAGCGGAAACCTTAATATTAACCAGGGAAGCACCGGATCTACAGTATTCTATATTGATCAGGCCAATGGGAATGTCGGTATCGGAACTATTACTCCGAATTATGCTTTGGAGGTAGTATCCAGCACTGAGTATGCTATTTGGGGAACAACTACAGAAGCTAATGGTAATGGTGTGTCCGGAGAGGCAGATAACGGCACATTATCATACGGCGTATATGGGGGAAGCAGTTCAGGCTATGCAGGATATTTCGGAGGCAATGTGACCGTGACTGGTACATTCACAAATGCCTCAGATGGCCGCCTGAAGGAAAATGTGCAGCCGCTCAGCAATGCTATCGGCAAGCTGATGCAATTGGCCCCGTCCAGCTATACTTTCAAAAAAGAGTACAGCAAAATGAACCTGGCTAAAGGCACTCAGTTTGGCTTTATCGCACAAGACCTGGAGAAGGTATTTCCTGAGCTGGTCACTACCAATTATGACAAACAGTTAAACAAGGGTAGTGTGTTTGAATACAAAGGCGTCAATTACATAGGCATGGTACCCGTACTGACAGAGGCTATCAAAGAGCAGCAACAGCAGATACAGGACCAGCAGAAACAAATAGATGAGCTGAAAGCTATGGTTCAGAAACTAACTACTAAATAAGCATCACCATGAGAAAAATAATTTCATTCATCATAGCACTGTCACCCGGACTACTGCTCGCCCAGACGGCTGAGCGGCAGGTCATAGGCTCTGCAGGCGGCTACGCCAGCACCGCTACCATGCAGGCCTCCTATACCGTAGGCGAAGCGGTCACCACCACCCTCAGCGCCGCTACCCTCACACTCACGCAGGGCTTTCAGCAGCCCAGCAACTTTGGTGTAGGCATAGTGGAGATCAAGAGCGGACTATCTGTAAACGCATACCCGAATCCTGCTAATCAGGCAGTCACACTGGACTTTAAGGTCGATAAACCTGTACAGTTTGATCTCAGCCTGATAGACAACGTGGGCAGAGAGGTTTCTGCTATACAGAAGTTTGACCTGACCGGCAATACACAGGAGTCGATCAGCCTCACAGGCATGGCTGCGGGTCAATACTTCATACGCCTCAGCAGCGCTGATGGCACGGTAGACAAGTCTATCAAGGTCATCAAAGTGGACTAAGGTCCCGATTCAGTCTCATATCATCCTATCAAGCCCTGCGAACTATCGCAGGGCTTTTTGATTTTGTATTTACCTCCATTTCATTCAGGATATTTACAGCTTTCACCTATATCCCGGTGCAAAGAACAAAATAGCATTATTAACTTACTGAATACAAATATAGGCATTTTTAGCCTTAGTCCCACGCTTCCCTATCGGTGTACACTTTCATGATATCAATGTTCTCGGCGTCTCTGTATTGATGTGATCTCCCGGTATCATTCATGGGCACTGACAATGGAGAAAAAGCTATCTTTATCCACTTCAAACAAACAATACTCATGACAGGTTTTGTGATAAAGACAGCAGACCGCAGAACGATCAGGTTCCGGTATTATCTCGATGATGCGCCTGCTACAGCAGAAGCCTTTGACGGCGAGTTGCCTTTCACACGTACGCTCGTACATGCCCGGGTATCAGGGCGTGAGATATGGGCTGAGGCTGGCCCATCGCTGGATATCATTCAGGAGAATGCATCTGTGTTTGTCACGCCGGGCGAAGTGGTACTCGGACCGACCAGGCCCGCACGGGTCAGGACCTCAGGCAGTTTCGGTATCTATTATGGTGAAGGCAAAGGCCTCGACAGCTGCAATATTTTCGCTAAAGTATACGATGAGGACAGACACATACTCGAATCTCTCGGCGAAGAGATATGGCGGCATGGCGAGCAGACCCTCACCTTCGAAAGTATATGATAAGGCTGGTTCAATTATCAATTGCTCTGCCCTTGGCTGGCGTCCTCGCCGACCATTTCCATCTACCTCATCACCGTGAACCTAAGCGGTGCTGAGCCCTTCACCACCAGTGTATATACACCTTCGGCAGCATCAGAGAGATCGACCTGCTGACTGTTTGTTGTGATAGTTTGCTGTGCTACTACATTGCCCAGCATATCTGTGATGGTATATGAAAGAGCGCCGTTGCTGGTCGCCTGACCTGCAACACTCAATGTAAATGCGCCCTTATTCGGATTAGGATAGATCGTGAGTGCATTGGCAGTCAGCTCTGCTATGCCGGTGCTGGCTGTATAGGCACATCCGCTGACAGCTGTGCACTGAGGCATGGAGTCAGGGTCCATATCAAAGAATGTCGCAGAGAAGTGGTCAGGCAGACATTGGATATTCGTACTGTCTATATAAAAATCATTCAGATGGCTTTGATATATGATAGGCAGGCAGGAT
>PLSN01000231.1 GCA_003165135.1 Bacteroidota bacterium | reverse complement strand
CCATCAGAAAGGCTATTGGGATGAGCAGACCCTGGACAATACTTTTGAAAATAGCGCCAAGCTGCAGGCAGAACTAAAGGCTAACCACCACATCATTGGCATGGTACCTCGTCTCGAATCCTTTGCCCTTGCATCGACTGAGACACTCACCAAAGGCGTGATGGTCATCGGCACTGAGGCATCATCAGAAGACAAACTCACAGGACTGAAAAAGAAACTCATCTCAGGACAGTACCTGCAAAATGATAAACCCGGTGTGCTGGTAGCAGAGGACCTGGCAAAGTACTTAAAAGTAAAAGTGAATGACACAGTGGTGCTGATCGGGCAAGGGTATCACGGCTCAAATGCAGCAGGTAAATACCCTGTAGCGGGTATTGTGCACTTTGGTTCTAAGGACCTGAACAGCCGTGTGATCTATCTGCCGCTGAATGAAGCAAGAATATTGTTTGATGCGGACAATCGTCTTACCTCACTCGCATTGATGATAGATAAACCAAATCTCGCTGAAAAGGTGGCAGGCGATGCCGGAAAAAAGCTTGGCAATGACTATGAAGTGATGGACTGGCAGACCATGCTGCCAGAGCTGAAACAACAACTCGATGGAGACATTGCCAGTAAATCCCTTAATCGAGACCTGCTTTATATGATCGTAGGCTTTGGCATATTAGGCACTGTGCTGATGATGATGGCTGAGCGGATGCATGAATTTGGTATCCTGATAGCTGTGGGCATGAAAAAATGGAAGCTGGCTTTCACAGTCATACTTGAAACAATTTTTATTTCGCTCCTGGGCGCATTTGCGGGATTAGTGGCAGTGGTACCGATCATGTATTACCTGAACATCCACCCGATACCTGTGACAGGAGGATTAGCAAAAGTATATGCCAATTTTGGCATGGAGCCGCTCATTATATCCTCCATGGACCCTTTTATTTTCCTGAAAGAAACACTGATAGTTTTTTGTATCGCATTGGTCATTTCCATATATCCGCTATGGGGTGTGATGAGGCTGGATGCAGTAAAAGCTATGAGGACTTAATTATATAAACAGTAAATGAAATGATGCTTATCCGCTTAGCATGGAAGAATGTATGGAGGAGCCACTACCGCAGCCTGGTGGTCATCACTGCTATTACCCTGGGTGTATGGGCAGGCATTTTCCTGTATGGTTTTTTCTTTGGTATGTTTGAACAGCGGATGAGGGATGTGATAGAAAATGAGACCTCACATATACAGATCCATCAGCAGCATTACAGAGATGATTATGATGTGCATTTATACATTTCAGATGGACCAAAAATATTAGAAAAGCTAAAAGCAGACAGTGCTGTGAAGGCAGCAACCGGGAGGATACTCAGCATGGGTATGATCGCTTCACCTGCTACAGGTACTGGAGTGAAGATAAACGGGGTCGACCCGGTGGAAGAAGAAAAAGTGACCAAGCTGGCTGAAAAAATAAAGGAAGGCGGATATTTCTCCGAAAACCTGCGGACCCCGATCATCATTAGCCAAAAGACAGCTGAGAAACTGAAAGTAAAGCTGCATTCAAAAATAGTCTTGACCTTTCAGGCAGCCAATGGCGAGATCACATCAGGTGCTTTCAGAGTGATCGGTATCTTTCATTCCGACAACACTGCTTATGACCAGGGAAATGTATTCATACGAAGGGATGAACTAAAAACAATGCTCGGGGATAGTATCGATTTTCATGAGATAGCAGTATTGCTCCGCGATCAAAGCTTAATGGAAGCCTCTGAGAAAAGATATCAGGCCGCATGGCCCGGCCTGATGGTAGAGAGTTGGCGCGATATTGTACCCGAGATAGCTGTGATCGTAGATATGTTTGACCAGTTAATGAGCATATTCATGCTTATCATAATGCTGTCACTCGCATTTGGTATCATCAACACTATGCTCATGGCGATCATGGAGCGCACTCGTGAGATAGGAATGCTGATGGCCATAGGCATGAACAAGACCAAAATATTTTTCATGATCGCTTATGAGACAGTTTACCTGGCTCTGATCGGCGGGCCGACGGGATTACTGCTGGGATATCTGACGATACAGTTTTTCAGCAGACGGGGTATTGACCTTGCTTCATTTTCCAAGGCCCTTGCAGGATATGGAATCAGTAATATGGTATACCCAAAAATGGAGGCACATAATTACTACAATATTTTATTGGAAGTAATTCTTGTGGCGATGTTCGCATCGATATACCCCGCTTACAAAGCTTTAAAATTAAATCCTGTTGATGCAATACGGAAAATATAATCATGAACTCAAAATCATAAAGACATGCGAGTAATAGAAACACATAACCTGAATAAGGTCTACGATGAAATGGTGATCCCTGTAAAAGCAGTAGATAATGTGACACTGAATGTCGAGCAAGGGGAATTCACAGCTATTGTCGGCCCATCCGGTTCCGGCAAGACTACCTTACTCAATATTATCGGAGGCCTGGACCACCCGACATCAGGCACAGTCAAAATTGAAGACAGCGAGATCTCTGCCATGAGCAGCAATAAGCTCATCGATTTTCGACTGAACAATATCGGATTCATCTTTCAGGCATATAATCTGATACCTGTGCTGACTGCCAGAGAGAATGTAGAATTTATCATGCTTCTGCAGAATAAACCGAGAAAAGAAAGAGATGCACGCGTCAAGGAACTGATGGATGCTGTCGGCCTTTCTGATAAAATGGATAACCGCCCTTCAGAATTATCAGGCGGACAGCAGCAGCGGGTAGCGGTGGCACGGGCACTCGCATCAAAACCCAAATTTATTCTGGCCGATGAGCCGACTGCCAATCTTGATTCTCACTCAGCAGAGAACCTGCTCGACATCATGCTGAAATTAAATCAGGAAGAGAACATTACATTTATTTTCTCCACTCACGATCAGCGTGTCATAGACCGTGCGCGGAGAGTAGTGACGCTGACCGACGGGCGTGTAGTCTCTGATGTGACCAAATCATAATAATGAAAGTCCTGCACAGAATATTGTCCATGCTGCTTCTTGTTATGTCGTGCAGCATACCCATGATGGCACAGCAGGACTCTACTGCACAGAAGCCCACCAAGCTAAAAAAGTGGGAACTGCATGGATATATCAAGGACCTCGAAACGATCGACTTCGCTGATGGTGCTAATACTATTCTTACCGATAACCTAATTCATAACAGGATCAACTTTCACTGGTTCCCTGTCAATGGCCTAACTTTTTCTATCGAATTGCGTACTCGGCTTTATTATGGTCCCCTGGTCAAAGCTACTCCAGGCTTTGGCGACTCACTCAATAACAGTAGTAATGATATTTACAAAATGTCTCTGCTCATGGTCAATAAACCTTCTTTGGTTTTTCAAACCATGCTCGACAGGGCCTTTGTAGATTATACCAATGGCAAGTGGGATGCAAAACTAGGCCGCCAGCGTATCNNGACTATGAGGAGCACCGGGGCAGTGATGCGGCAAGATTGATATATTATCCGACCATTAGCTCCAGTGTAGAAATAGCAGGTAAAATAGCCGAGCATGAAGATCAGGTAGTGGCAGCAGCTTTATATAAGTTCAATAAAAAGCAGTATGACTTTCAGTTTCTCGGTGGCGTCGCAAACGAGGACATCGTAGCCGGATGGGGATGGGCAGGACATATCGGTGGTGCTGGCTTCAAAGGAGAGATGAGTTACTTTCAACCATTTCATAAAACCTTTGATACCATTGGTGCATTCTCAGGTTCGATCTCTGTCGACAATGAATTTGCGCATAATATCTACTTCAATGTATCTTTTCTATATAATAGCAGTGGTGCAATGCATGCTAATCTGCTTGCCCTGACTGCATTGTCTATTTCCGCCAAGAACCTATACCCATATAGGTATTCTGCTTTTACAGAGCTTACTATTCCTATCACGCCACTATTGAGTACCAATCTCGCGGTGATATACAGCCCTGCAGGTGACAATGCTGTGTTCATCAATCCGGGCATTACATATTCTATCAAAGAAAACTGGGATATCGATGTCATCAGTCAGTTGTTTCTTGCTTCATTCAATGGCGGCCTTTACAAGTTTCAGGGAGAAGCGATATATACNNGGTCTTGTGCCTCAAATAAATAGTCTTACCTAATTTATTATTTATCAATATTTTGCGGAACAACAAAACCCAAAACAAGGTTTGCTGAACCGCTCAATATTTGTTAATTTATTTCTGTCAGCACACTAACTTTGTGTACCTTGCGGTTGTATAACAAAATAAAGCTGCACCATAGGCCCTGATTTACTTTTTGTCTAATTTAAAATTTAAACCATTCTAATGAGCAAAACTAACATCCTCTGGGCTGATGACGAGATAGACCTTTTGAAACCACAAGTACTTTTCCTGCGTGATAAAGGTTACGATGTAACTACAGTGACCAATGGCAAAGATGCTATAGACCAGGTTCACAAAAATCATTTTGATGTGGTGTTTCTCGATGAGTCAATGCCGGGATTGAGTGGCCTGCAGACGCTGACACTGATCAAGGACTACAATACGCAACTTCCAGTCGTGATGATCACGAAAAATGAAGAAGAAAACCTGATGGAAGATGCCATCGGTTCGCAAATAGCCGACTACCTGATCAAACCTGTCAAACCACAGCAGATACTCTCTACTTTAAAGAAGATAATCAACAAAAGCGACCTGGTTAGTGAGAAAACAGTAGCTGACTATCGCTCGCAGTTTCAGGGGCTCTTCACGAGGATACAGGACAATCTGACTTTCAGCGAATGGGCAGACCTATATCGTGATCTGATCAAATGGGAACTGGAACTCAATAAGTCAAACACTGCTGAAATGCAGGAAGTATTTGAGATGCAGAAAAGCGAAGCAAATAGCGAATTCAATAAATTTGTCATCAAGAATTATAAGAAATGGATAGCGGGTGAGCCCGGCAAAGATGCGCCTATCATGTCCCATACTTTGTTTAAGAGCAAGGTATTTGATCTGATCAAACAGCCTAAGCCGACATTTGTGATACTGATAGATAATCTTCGTTTCGATCAATGGAGGAGTATACAGCATCTGATCACACCGTACTTTAGGGTAGAAGAAGAAGATACTTTCTATGCCATACTTCCTACTGCTACACAATATAGTCGCAATGCCATCTTCAGCGGTATGATGCCGGCAGATATACAGAAGAATTTCCCTGACAAATGGCTGAATGACGATGATGAAGGTGGCAAGAATATGTATGAAGCGGAGTTTCTGGAGGCAATGATCAAAAAGTCATTCCGTGAGCCGATAAAGACACAATATACCAAGATCACTAACCATCGCGATGGCCTGCTACTTGAGGAAAATATCCTTAACTACATGAATAACCGCCTCAATGTGATCGTGTATAATTTTGTCGATATGCTCTCCCATGCACGTACCGAAATGGAAGTGCTGAAAGAACTGGCTAATGATGAAGCAGCATACAGATCGCTGTCTGTGTCATGGTTTGAACACTCACCGCTTCTGAATGCATTGAAGAAACTGGCCGGTAAGGATATCAATCTGCTTATCACTACCGATCATGGTACCGTTCGTGTCAAAGATCCTTCAAAATGTATCGGCGACAGACAGACCACAACTAATATACGCTACAAGACGGGGCGTAATCTGCAATATGAGGATAAGGATGTATTCGCTGTGCGAAATCCTGAAGAGATCATGCTGCCCAAATCAAATCTGACATCTACATACATATTTGCTAAGACAGATAAATATCTGGTCTATCCGAATAACTACAATCACTTCGTAGCCTATTTCAGAAATACATTCCAGCATGGAGGTATTTCACTGGAGGAAATGATAGTGCCTGTGATAAAACTGAGCAGCAAGTAAGTCAGATGCTAAGAATAGTTTTGCTTTTGATATTCCCGCATTCAGCGGGTAGTACTTTGATGATATCTTCCTTTAGCTTTTGAAGCAGAACTTTTCTTGGAAAGTTTTTTAATGCTACCAGGCTTATTTCGCGTACAGGTTTTGGTTCGGAAAATTCCCGTACTTTTTTCTTCTGTGCAGGCTTGAGATTAAGGACAGCAAGTTGTGGAATGATAGTAATACCATTGTGTCGATCTACCAGATTGATAAGTGTTTCTATACTTCCTGCTTCATAGTGCAGATTTTCTGATCCCGCTGTTTGCTTCTTTAACTCACAGAGATTAAACACCTGATTTCTCAAACAGTGGCCTTCTTCCAATAGCCACAAATGGCTTGGATCGATCTCCTTCGGAAGCAGATATTTTTTCCTTGGCAGCTTTTCGGTCTGCGATGCATAGGCGAAAAACTCTTCATAAAACAACGGATATTCGGTTAGCTGGGACTCTTTGAGCGGAGTAGCCAGCAAGCCCATATCAATATCACCGGACTTTAGTTTTGAGATGATATCATCCGTTACCATCTCATGTATGTATAACTTGAGACTGGGAAACTTCTTAGTGAAGGATCTTAAAAAAAGTGGAAGCAGATATGGCGCTAATGTAGGAATGATTCCCAGACGCAATTCGCCGGTGATCTCACCTTTGAGCTCTTTAGAGTACTCCTTCAGGCTATTAGCTTCAGCCACCATTACCCGTGCCCGGCGAATAACCTCCTCACCTTCTTTTGTCGGTTCTACTGGGTGCTTGTTCCTATCAAAGATGACAATGTCCAACTCCTCTTCGAGCTTTTTTATCATCATGCTGAGCGTAGGCTGAGTCACAAAACTCTTTTCCGCTGCCTTAGCGAAATGCCTGTAGTGGTCTACGGCTATGATATATTCTAATTGTTGTAAGTTCATATGGATAGAGGAATTCTATCACAATATAGAAAATATCAGTTTTCTTGATGAAACACAATAGTCAAATCTCCGTTACAAAAACGCATTATATTTACCTCAGGTGCCAAACCACTCTGCTATCTTTCGCAAAGCTTGCTTTCGGGCAGGCAGGGGATAGAAGAGTCGCGCGGGCAGTGGTGAAAGCTACTGCCCTATTTTATTTCCGAGAGCACTCCTGCATTTATTTCATGTTTCCCTTCGAAGGAGATGAACTCAAAGTTGAAAAGCATGTCCCTATATTTTTGAATATTCAGTTCATTGATGAACTGGTCCCCTGCACCGTAGATAAAGTAGTTCTTTGTTTGACTGAAAGAAGCTATGCTTTGATGATTTTGCAACTCATTGCCGGGCTCACCTGCATAGAAAATAAGCGTATCTACCTTTCGTGGGTTTCGATACATCCAGCGAGAGACAGTCGCGACACCTTGTGAGAAACCAAGCATCACGATTTTGGCCTTATACTTATTCAATGAAAATGAGTCATACAAAATATTGAGATAAGCCACATAGTCTGCTATCTCATTCTCCCTGTCTTCACGGGTCATCCAGGTGGCAACCACATCAGGCCTGCCTATCTTTAAATAAAATCTATTTAATGCTTCGGGGGCTATAATGAAACGCTTCCCATTATCAAGTGATGAAAAACTATTCAAATACTCAGCTGCCAGCTGCGCCCATCCATGTATGACAAACCATATCTCCTCTGTATGCTCATTGAGCATACCTAGAGTATGATAGCGAGCTGTTTTAGTGACTGAGATATGATGTGATTGCATGGTAGTGTTATTTTATGCAGTACTGCTTATATTTTCTCACTCCTCTTCAGCAAAAAAGAATATTTGATCTCAGCCAATTTCCAATCCTCTTCATTGTCGATATCCTGCATCTCTGTAGATGAGGTCAGCACACCGATCGTATCGTCAGAGACCAGCTTGCCGGTGGCCATAAATCTTTCCGTATTCAGAAAATAATACTGGCCGCAGTCATGATATGCGGGTGGCAGATCCTGTGAGCGGCGAAACGCATTCTCAGGCCAGTTGAAAGTTATTTTGGAGTTCTCATCCATTTTTACGGACCGCCATATCGGGAAACTAAATTCTGCTACCGGCATGACACAATCAGCTTTAGACTTTTCTATCAACCCAAAAGCATTTTTGATCTTCTCTGCTGTCACAAATGGGGCTGTAGGATAAATACAACATACATAATCAAATTTCTGCCCCATATCCTGGTATACTGTAATAACCTCTTTCAGTACATCGCTTGTATTAGAAAAATCATCCGAAGTCGCCGGTGATCTGAAAAAAGGGATCGTAGCTCCATATTTTTTAGATACTTCGGCGATCTCCTGATCATCAGTGGAGACCATCACTTCATCAAATATTCCGGAGTCCAACGCTGCGAGTATCGAATAAGCAATGATCGGCTTGCCCTTGAAATCTTTTATGTTTTTTCTTGGTATCCTCTTGCTGCCGCCGCGGGCAGTTATTATTGCTACAGATTTAGCCATATGTCTACATTTATTTTTTTATTGCCAATTGCGTGGGCTCAATAACTCTGGTACACTGACCCGGATATCATTTACTTCCCTCAGATATGAGCCATTTTTAAAATTCCTGATCAGATCTATATTTCCCTGAAGTTGTGAAGGCTTATGATGGCCGACGACTACATTATCGATTAGATCATTGCTGAATACATACTCGAGACATAATGCCGGCATAGATATTTCATTTTGCTCGCTTAGCATCCGCAATCTTTGTATGTATTCTTCCAGTGGTTTTAATTTGGCAGGAAGCGGAAATTCCTTTAGGAACATTCCCTGAAGGTACACAGATCGCGCATGAAGAATCTTGCCTGCATCTTTTGCCCTTTTCATCAGCTCGCCTCTTTGTGCATAGTTATCCAAAAGATTGAATGGAAACTGGATAACATCTAGATAATCGCTGTCAATGGCCTGGCTAAATTCCTCATTAGTGTATATTGATACGCCTATATATCTCGTCAGACCTTCATTTTTTAATCGCATCAGGTCTGCCTGCACATCTTTATTTGTCAGGAGATCCTGAGATCTATGTGCCAATATGGTATGATAGCTGTCTATATATAACCTCTGCAGTGAATTGGTCAGTGTAGCATAGACATTCTCTGGTGTGTGAAATTTTGAAAGGATCTCAAACTTAGTCTTGCTTTTTTGATAGTGCCCAATCTTATCGATACTATCTCCATATATCTCCACTGTATCAAGCTTTGTGATATTATTTGCCTGTGCGATGTCTAATATCTCATCACAGGTTTCCTGTGCCATTTTTTTTGCAGTAGCTGTATTGACCCCATAGTCCAGCCCAAACTGAACTGTACCTATTATCATTTTCTCCAGCATTGCTATCTGTTTTTGATATTCAGGACCAAGCCTAATTGATACGCTATCATTTAAACTTATAGGCGATAAAATTCGTCGAATTAAGTGGGTTGATCTGCATTGATATTATATCATACTCAAGAGCTACCACTTCTATAATGTCTGTCCGTGAAGTAATATAACTATACAGATTCCTGTTGTAATCGTTTAGTTCGATGTATTTGTTCCTTGCCTTACCAATGAAGTTTTTGCGGTGCGGCAAAAAAGACGGGTCAAAATGCACCACATAGTTTATCTTATCTTTTTGTTTATACAAAGAATCGATGATCACTTTAGCATCAGGCATCTGTTCAATGCTATGCACAGTAAATACAGTGGAATTCAGCTTTATGAAATCATAGTCTGACTCATTATAATAATTGAACTGTACGAGATCATGGCCCAATCTCTTGCCCAGGTCTACTGCATATTGAGAATATTCACCGCCATAGTTATTGCCTTTGATGAGTTCCAGATTGAACCCATAACCGCAGCCAAGCTCACAGTTATTTTCAGACAGATATGGTTTTATCATATCAATAAAGATATTATACGCTATCAGCCTGGCCCTTTTGAGTNNTAGGCATCTTGAAAAGCTCATCCTTAAATGACATCCTTACTTCCTGATCCTGTTTGATGCCTGAATGCTCAAATTCTCTTACCTTGTATGCCTCCATGTCAGGAAGGTCAAGGTCAAAAAGAGACTTATATTTATCCAGATTATACTCCCGCTCTATCTGACTGATGTCGCGCTTTTTGGAGAATTCCTTAATGCCAAAAATACGGTCTGTCCATACATAGTCATCACTGAAAAAATCGTTGAGCGATATTGCTACCATAAAATTGCTGTTTATTGTTGTGTTGTAATTCTAACCGAAAGTATTTCCCTTTTTCAAATACAATGGCCTGTCTATTTCATTGAGTACCGGGAATATCTCATAGTCCTCCAGGATCAGACATCCATCAGAGCANNGGAATATATTTATCATCATAGAGCGCTTTGGCCTTATTTATGATCAGATACCTGTTTAGCAGCAGCGTTTCAGCAGGGTTATATGGTTTAGCATGTACGCGGATCATATTTCTGATATCCTCTGTCCTCTGCTGCCAGTTTATGATATACCTGCCTCTCTTTTTGCCATAATAAGATCCGATGCCTTCCTGTTTGGTCGGTACGATCTCGTTATTGATAAGTTTGGAAAAATTTTCTGCCAGCATCTTAGCCCCCAGCGTCATTCCCCGGGTATATAATTCATATCCCGTTTCATCTTCGTCTATAGCAAACTTCTGCTGTACATAAATCTCTCCGGTGTCGATACCCTGATCCATTTTGTGAATGGTGAGCCCAAAAAACTTCTCACCGTTTTGAATGGTCCACGCAGTAGGTACAGGTCCACGATATTCAGGCAATAGACTGGGATGGATATTGATAGAGCCCAATCTCGGTATAGATAGCAATCTATTTGGAAATATTTTTCTGTAGTAAACTGAGAAAATAATATCCGGCTTGATGCTTTCCACTTCAGCTATTATTTTGTCGGTGACCCTGTTTGGGTTTTTGACATTCAGGCCCATTTTTTTGCCTTCTTCCATCACAGATTCGTAGCCGTATGTTTTGTCCAAGGGCAACTCATAAGTAACGATCAATGGTATCTCGACATTTTCGATCT
>PLSN01000321.1 GCA_003165135.1 Bacteroidota bacterium | reverse complement strand
TCGAAGAATATATCAAAGGCACAGAGGTGACTTGCGGAGTGATAAACTACAAAGGAAAAATAACCGCGCTGCCTCTCACAGAGATTAGGAGCAAGTCAGCATTCTTTGACTACAAAGCCAAGTATGAAGGCAACTCAAAAGAAGTGACCCCGGCAGAAATAGATGCCACTCTCGCAAAAAAAATCCAGGAAAGTTCAACCTTTATCTACNNTCAGCAGAGAGCATCGTGCCTCAGCAGGCAAAGGCTTTCGGGCTCACACTCACTGAGCTTTTCGGCAATTCAATCGAGGAGTGTTTGAAGTAATTTATGATATTTTATTTATGCCTTATGATTGCTCAATACAACAATTAGATTTACTCAATTAACCTCAAATCCAACCTTCTCCATATCCTTCCAGAAATTCGGATAGGATTTAGCTACGACTTCGGGTCTTTCAATCGTAATTTTACCTAGCAGTGATAATGGTGCAAAAGCCAAAGCCATACGGTGGTCATTATAAGTTTTTATGGTTTGCTCAGACATAGTAAAAGTGCCTTCAAGTTTGAAGATACTCTCCCCATCTTCATACAGCTTTACCCCAAATTTTAGCAACTCATTTTGCAATGCTGCAATACGGTCAGTCTCTTTGATACGAAGGCTTTGGAGGCCAGTAAAAGTAGCTTTGACATTCTTTGCAGTACACAGCACTATCATGGTCTGTGCAAGGTCTGGATAGTCAGTGAAGTCAAAATGTAAAATAGGATTTTTGGAATTTTCAAAATGAGTAGAATTATTGGAATGCAAAGATATTCCATCATCTTCCTGATTTGATAAAACACCGAAATATTCGCACCATTTTGCAATCACTTTGTCACCCTGGGCCGAATCGAAATTCAGTCCTTTGAGTTTGATATCCGCCTTTTCTGCCAGTGAGGCCATGCTATACCAATAGCCAGCTGCAGACCAGTCTGCACCGGCTATCAGCTTAGTTTCTTTAAATGACTGTGTTGAGATCTGAATTTTATTGTCATTAAATATTACTGTGATCCCGACAGTCTGCATCATCGCGGCAGTCAGCTCCAGATATGGTTTCGAAGCAAGTTCTGTAAAAAAAAATATCGTTAAGCCTCTGTCCAAAACAGGCGCGATCATCATAAGTGCGGATATATATTGGCTGCTCACATTGCCTGCTATGCTAACTTCATTTTTAAGCTTAGACAGGTCAATGGGTATGATCTCCAATGGTGGAAAGCCTTCGTTTTTTTGATACTTAATGTTGAAGCCTATATCTCTCAATGCATCCACTAATATACCTATTGGACGCTCCTGCATACGAGCAGAGCCTGTGAGTATCTTATGCTGATTGGCCGCACAATAATAGGCCGTCAGAAAACGCATAGCTGTGCCTGCGTCTTCTACATTTATTTCCCTAGCATCAGAGGCCAGAGCAGCCTGAAGTAATTTTGTGTCGCGAGCATCAGACAATCCTGCTGCATCTACTTTTATTTTTCCTTTCGACAATGCCTGCAATATCAGGATACGGTTACTTTCACTCTTTGACAGCGGGATATCAATAACCCCCTTCAATATGCCTGTAGGATGTGGTATGGTGATGCTCATTTGTTATACCAGTCCATGCTTTTATTGAAATATGCCAGTGCCTGTCTGATCTCATCAGCGCTGACCTCTATATCGGTCATACAACTGCCAATGGCATTGATGAGCGACATCCTTATTACACCATTTATATTTTTTTTATCCTGTATAGCATATGCCAAAATATGATCAGTGAGCACCTCCGGCAAGGCCTGTAAACCAAAAGTAGAATGAAGTGCATAGCATATCAATTCTGCATCTTTTTCTTCGATGAGAGATTTGAAAGCAGAAATAAAGGTCTCTATCCCCATGCCAAAGGCCACGGCCTCGCCGTGCAGCAGTGAGGCATTTGTTTGCAATGCTATACTCTCCAAAACATGTCCTATAGTATGTCCGAAGTTCAATTTCTTTCGGACGTTTTTCTCCCATGGATCGGCCTCGACTATGGCAGATTTAATAGCTATCGCCTTTCTTATTATTTCGATATCAGGATATAGGAACTCAGTTCTGTCTGCTTCTACGAAATCCCTGAATGCCTGTTCGTCAGCTATCAGATAGTGCTTTACTATTTCTGCGAGGCCTGATCTTATTTGTCTTTGGTCAAGTGTTTTTAGAAATTCATTACAGATCAAAACTTCTTTTGCTTCACTAAAGACACCGATCTGATTTTTGAAATTATGAAAATCTATTCCTGTCTTCCCTCCTACTGATGCATCCACCATAGCCAAAAGGGTTGTTGGAATATTAACAAAGTCAATGCCTCGCTTATAGCATGATGCCGCGAAACCACCCATATCACATATCACTCCTCCGCCGAGATTGATGAGTAGGGACTTTCTGTCAGCCACTCTTTCTGTGAGCTTATCCCATATCACTACACAGGTGCTGATGTTTTTATTTTGTTCCCCGCTAGGTATGGAAATGATCTGTGCTTTTGTTAAGGCAGATTCTACCAGCGGCAAACAATGCTGTTCTGTATTTTCATCACAAAACACAAATACAGCAGTGTAAGGTACAATTATATCCCTTATCACATTTTGTAAACTTGTTGTATCTGAGAAAAAAGTTGGCATTCTCGCATTTAACGGATAAACTGAATTACAGATTTACGGATTTCTTTTCAATGAATAAACACTGTTTTGACATTAACAAACTCTCGCAGTCCGAACTCTGAAAGCTCCCGTCCGAATCCGCTTCGCTTGACTCCGCCGAAAGGCAATTTAGCATCAGATTTCACTATATCATTGATAAATACATTCCCGGCCTCAAGTTCGGGTACTAATTTTTCTGCTGCTGCTGAGTCATTGGTCCAGATAGAAGCCCCGAGGCCATATTGCGATTGATTGGCGAGCTGAATAGCCTCATTCACGTTACCAGCTTTGATGAGCGACCATGCCGGCCCGAATATTTCCTCTTCGAACGCTCTCATGCCGGGTTTAACATTTTCAAGGACCACAGGTGATACAAAATTGCTGCCGGCAGGTGCTTTAAAAGGATTATAATGTGCCGTAGCTCCCTGAGACACGGTATCAGCTATTTGTTTCTTGACTTTCTCTGCGAGGTCTCTGCGGGCAAGCGGGCCGATCTGAGTTTCGTCTTTCATCGGGTCGCCCACTTTCAGTGCAACTACTTCTTTGATCAGCTTGTCACGAAATGAATCGAAGGAGATTTCCGTTACGATAAATCGCTTTGCTGCATTGCATGACTGTCCGGAATTGATAGAACGCGACTTGATAGCACCGGCCACAGCCATATCTATATCCGCACCGTCCAAAACGATAAAAGCATCATTGCCGCCCAGTTCGATCACACTTTTTTTGATATACTTTCCCGCCAGTGATGCCAGTATGGACCCGGTACCATCACTACCTGTGAAGCTGATCCCTGCAATATGGGGACTAGCGATGAGGGCCGCTGCATCTTCATTGCTGAGGTGAAATTTTCTGAAAACACCATCCATGATACCGGCCTCTCTGAATGCATTCCCGATCGCCTCAGCACAAAGGGATACCGATGGTGCATGTTTGAGAATGGTCACATTGCCAGCGATCAGTGAGGGTACAGCAAAACGAAAAACCTGCCAGAAGGGAAAATTCCAGGGCATGACAGAAAATATGACCCCTAGCGGCTCAAAAGCAATGTAGCTTTTTGACGCATTGGTCGCCACCATCTCATGCTGAAGCATTGATGGCGCATTGGCTATATAATAATCAAAAGCGGTAAGCACCTTATTGATCTCGTACAGGGCTTCACGATAGGGTTTTCCC
>PLSN01000217.1 GCA_003165135.1 Bacteroidota bacterium | reverse complement strand
CTGGCCTTGCGGCAGGAGGGCGAGTTGTGATATTTTAGCGGAAACGAAAAGCATAGCCGCAGAGTTAGGGCAGGCAGCCACACAGGCACCACAACCGATACAGGCGGCAGCGTCCATAGCTTTGTCGGCGAGCATTTTTTCGACAGGCAGATCATTGGCATCCTGTGCTTGTCCGGTATTGACACTCACGAAACCACCCGCTGCGATGATACGGTCAAACGC
The DNA here is from genome assembly GCA_003165135.1 of Bacteroidota bacterium. Lineage (GTDB taxonomy): Bacteria > Bacteroidota > Bacteroidia > Chitinophagales > LD1 > UBA1941. The sequence continues at coordinate 2,656 of PLSN01000217.1, read as the reverse complement.
TGAGCGGTCCACAGCGAGATCTCTCACGAGCGGGAAAGCCTTAGACCTCCATGGCTCGACATAGACAGTGTCGCCATCTTTGAAGCTTCTCAAATATAACTGGCAGGTAGTAGCTGCATGCTGCGGGCCATGCGCACGGCCATTGATATACATACTGCACATGCCGCAGATACCTTCGCGGCAGTCATGGTCGAATGCTACCGGCTCTTCACCTTTCTTGATCAGGTGGTCATTGAGCACGTCCACCATTTCTAGGAATGACATATCAGGATTGAGATCTCCGACAGTGTAGTCAACCAATTTGCCTTCTGCATTTGCATTTCTCTGTCTCCAGACTTTTAAATTCAACTTCATATGCTTCGTCTTTATTCGATAATTTTCTCAATACTAAATACTCACTACTCAATACTATTTATAGCTTCTTACTTGCAATTTGATATTCTCATATTTCAGTTCTTCTTTGTGCAGCACCGGATCGGCTCCTACGCCTGTAAACTCCCATGCAGAAACATTCAGGTAGTGCTCATCATCGCGTTTTGCTTCGCCCTGGTCCGAATATTCCTCACGGAAGTGGCCACCGCAAGATTCATTTCTATTGAGCGCATCGATGACCATCAGTTCGCCTAGCTCAATGAAGTCTGCCACTCGGCCTGCTTTATCCAGTTCAGGGTTGAACTCATTGAGCGTACCCGGTAGTTTGACATCCGTCCAGAATTCATTGCGAAGTTCTCCGATCAGTTTGCGGGCCTTAGCCAGGCCTTCAGCATTGCGCGCCATACCGCAGTATTCCCACATGATCTTACCTAGTTTACGGTGTAGGTCTTCTACTGAATTCTTACCATTGATCGAAAGTAGTTTTTCCATTCTTTCTTTAGCAGCTTTTTCTGCTTCTACGAAGGCTGGATGATCTGTAGGAATAGCCTTGGTAAATATCTCACCGGCCAGATAGTTTCCGATAGTATATGGTACGACGAAATAACCATCAGCGAGGCCCTGCATCAATGCAGAAGCACCAAGGCGGTTGGCGCCGTGATCGCTGAAGTTAGCTTCACCGAGGCAATATAAACCCTGCACGCTGGTCATCAGCTCATAGTCTACCCACAGGCCACCCATTGTATAGTGGACAGCAGGGTAGATCTTCATCGGTGTTTTCAGCGGGTCTTCGTTAGTGATGTTTTGATACATCGGGAAAAGTTCGCCGTAACGGGCTTTCACTACATCGATGCCGAGGCGTTTGATCGCATCTTCGAAATCGAGGAACACCCCGAAACCGGATGGCACGATACCACGTCCGTCATCGCAGGCTTCCTTGGCAGCACGTGAAGCGATATCACGGGGACAGAGATTGCCATATGAAGGATATTTACGCTCGAGATAATAGTCGCGGTCATCTTCTTTGATATCAGATGCGCGTTTTTTTCCTTCGCGAATAGCTTTAGAATCTTCTTTTGATTTTGGCACCCATACACGACCGTCATTTCTCAGTGACTCAGACATTAGCGTGAGTTTGGACTGGTATTCGCCGGATACTGGTATACAAGTCGGGTGAATCTGCGTATAACATGGATTACCGAAATAAGCTCCTTTTTTATGCGCCTTCCACGCTGCGGTCACATTGCTGCCCATCGCATTGGTCGACAGATAGAATACGTTGCCATAGCCACCTGTAGCCAATACCACGGCATGACCGAAATAGCGCTCCAGTTGTCCAGTGATCAGGTTTCTGGCTATGATGCCACGTGCTTTGCCATCTATAGTGACCACATCGACCATCTCATGACGGCTGAACATTTCTACATTACCAAGGCCGATCTGCCTCTCCAGTGCCTGATAAGCACCGAGCAATAACTGCTGACCCGTTTGTCCACGTGCATAGAAAGTACGTGATACCTGCACACCACCGAATGAACGGTTGTCGAGGAGTCCCCCGTATTCACGTGCGAAAGGTACACCCTGTGCAGTACACTGATCTATGATGTCGGCAGAGACAGATGCCAGACGGTATACGTTGGCCTCGCGTGAGCGAAAGTCACCACCTTTGATCGTATCATAAAACAAGCGATAGGTTGAGTCGCCGTCATTCTTGTAATTTTTAGCAGCATTGATACCGCCCTGTGCAGCGATAGAGTGAGCGCGGCGCGGCGAGTCTTGAAAGCAGAAAGCCTTGACCTTGTAGCCCAGTTCTGCCAGAGTAGCTGCTGCAGAGGCACCGGCAAGGCCAGTACCTACGACCAGTATCTCCATCTTGCGTTTATTGGCAGGATTGACCAGCTTGGCGTGTTCCTTATAGATATCCCACTTCTCTTCGAGCTTACCTTCAGGTATTTTTGAATCTAAAGCCATATTTCTAGTATTGAGTAATTAGTATTTAGTATTGAGACAACGCAAATTCTTAATGTCTTAAATAAATAACGATCGGCATAGCAGCAAAAATGATAGGCACTATGATCGCAAAGGCGGTGCCGGTGGTTTCTATCAGTTGGTTGTACTTAGTGTGGTTGAGGCCGAGTGACTGAAAGGCACTCTTAAATCCATGCAGCAGGTGATAGCCCAATGCAAACTGAGCGAGCACATAGATCAGGACGATGATAGGATTGCTAAAGGTCTCTCTCATCAAACTATATAAGTCTATCATCTGGATTTTAAACTGCGGGTG
>PLSN01000239.1 GCA_003165135.1 Bacteroidota bacterium | reverse complement strand
CTATTCGTTATTCTCTACTAATTTAGGCACATTTGCGACGAAATGATAAATCAAGACGCTATTCAGGCCCTCAGAGAACTCCTACATACACCCAAAAAGTGTGTTATCGTCACTCACCCGAGGCCTGACGCAGATGCTATAGGTTCGAGCCTCGGCTGGAAGCACTATCTGGAGAAAAAAGGCCACTTAGTTACCTTCATCTCTCCCACTCACTATACTGCCAATCTCTCCTGGATCAAAGGCTCTGAGTCTATCGTAGACTATGAGGATGAGAAAGGCGTAAGGATTGCTAAAACCAAAATTGCTGAGGCGGAGGTTATCTTCTTTCTGGATTTCAATAGCATAGCCCGTCTGGAGAAACCTGGTGACAGCGTCGCAGCCTCATCTGCGGTCAGGGTACTGATAGACCACCACCTGCAGCCTGAGCCATTCCCTATATCATTCAGCGATACCAGCTATGCAGCTACCTGCGAACTCATCTATGACATCATTGATACTCTGGGCGACGCAGATCTCATCGACCCGATCATAGCCGAAGACCTCTACGCAGGACTGGTATCAGATACAGGCTTTTTTCAGCATCCCAATACCACTCCTAATGTGCACAAAGTGGCCGCCGGGCTTATAGTCAGAGGCGCTTCGCCCGANNTCGCCCGACTATGTGAGTGATAAGGTCAATAATATATTTGACGAGCGCAGGCTCCATTATTTCGGATATGCCCTGCTCGAAAAGTTAAAAGTTGTAAACGAGGGCAAAGTAGCCTATATATCTATTGATAAGTCTGACGCCAGAAAGTTTAATTTGCAGCTCGGAGATAATGAGGGACTGGTAAACTATCCCTTCAAGATACAAGGTGTACAGGTGGCCGTTTTATTTTCTGAAGAAAGAGAAAAGGTGAAAATATCTTTTCGGTCCAAAGGAGATATCGATGTCAATACTTTCGCAAGAAAATATTTCGAAGGTGGCGGGCATAAAAACGCAGCAGGCGGCAAAAGCATGATCGGCATGGAAGAAACCGAAAAGAAATTCATAGAACTGGTCAAAGAACTTTTTTAAAATATAATTCACAAACTCAATCAATCATGAAGCTGTTTAAAAGATCATTACCCTTATTCCTGATCGTGTTTACAGGATTATTCTCCTCATGCAATAACAAAAGCAATGGTGATGCTACTGCATCAACAGCTGATACTTCGCATCAGGCAGCTGTACCGGTAGCACAGGACGACAATAACTGGCCTCAGGAGGATGGCCTCTATGCGGTCTACTACACACCGAAAGGCAAGATCGTCTGCAAACTGGAATACGCCAAGGCCCCAATGACCGTAGGAAATTTTGTGGCATTGGCCGAAGGCACACATCCATTGGCACTGGTCAATAAAGGCAAACCATTTTATGATGGATTGACCTTCCACAGGGTAGAGCCGGGCTTCGTGATACAAGGAGGTGACCCAAATGGCAATGGCTCAGGTAATCCCGGCTATCAGTTCGCCAACGAAATAGATCCATCACTCAAGCACTCTCAGGCAGGCACACTCGCTATGGCCAATGCAGGTCCTAATACTAACGGATGTCAGGTATATATCACGCTGGCTCCGACACCTATGCTCGATGGCGGATATAGCGTATTCGGCTATGTAGTAGAAGGACAGAGCATAGCAAACACCATAGCGAAAGGTGATAAAATAGACTCTGTGAGGATCGTACGCAACGGAGCAGACGCTAAAGCATTCGATGCTGTAAAGGCTTTCACTACCGGAAATGATGCCAGCAAGAAAAAACTGGCTGATGCACAGGCTACTGACAAAGCAGTTTGGGACACTAAAGTGAAAGCTAAATTTCCAAACGCAAAAAAGACCCCATCAGGACTATATTATCTGATCGACAAACAAGGAACAGGCCCTATAGCTAAGGTCGGTCAAACTGTGACAGCTCATTATACAGGTACACTCTGGGATGGCACGAAGTTTGACTCATCACTTGACCGCGGACAGCCTTTCTCATTTCCGCTCGGCAAGCATCAGGTCATAGCCGGATGGGACGAAGGTTTTGGTTTGTTCAGAGTGGGGACCAAAGGTAAGCTCATTATACCATCATATCTGGCATATGGCGACAGAGGTGCAGGTGGCGCTATACCTCCGAAGGCTGACCTGATATTTGATGTAGAAATGCTTGGCGTAAAATAATGGTGTAGAGACGCAAAATATTGCGTCTCTACAAAAACACATAAAAAACATTCATTAATAAATAAAACAAACCATGATAAGATCAATCAAAGTTCTTTCTCTCTCTGTTTTGGCTCTGCTCACATATTCGCTGAGTTTTGGACAGGCCCCGGCAGCTCAATCTGCTACTACTCCTGCCAGCACAGAAAACCTCAACTGGGCAAAAACTGACGGCATATATGCTGTCTTTACTACCAGCAAAGGCAAAATAGTATGCGAACTGGAATACAAAAAAATACCGATGACCGTCGGCAATTTCGTCACTCTCTGCGAAGGCAAAAACCCAAAGACCAAGGTAAGGCAAGGTCAACCTTTCTATGATGGACTGAAGTTTCACAGGGTCATACCAAATTTTATGATACAAGGCGGCGACCCGATGGGCAGCGGCATGGGTGATCCGGGCTATAAATTTCCCGACGAGTTTGACCCATCGCTGAGGCATACCGGTCCGGGCACTCTCTCTATGGCTAATGCAGGACCCGGCACCAATGGCTCACAGTTCTTTATCACACACGTAGCGACTCCATGGCTCAACGACAAACATACGATCTTCGGCCATGTGGTCGAAGGTCAGTCTGTGGTCAATGCCATAGCTCAGAATGATACCATGTACACTGTACGCATCGTTCGCGTGGGCAAATCAGCAAAAGAATTTGACGCGGTCAAAGCATTCGTAAACGGCGAAGAGATACTGAAAAAGAAAGAAGAGGAAGCTAATAAAAAAGCACTCGCAGCATGGGATGCCAAAGTCAAGGCCAAGTATCCTACAGCCAAGAGGACAGCTTCGGGCCTATACTATGTGATAGATGTGGAAGGTACAGGTGCGATAGCACAACCGGGACAAACAGTTGTAGCTCACTATACTGGGACACTGTTTGATGACGGCAAAAAATTCGACTCATCGGTTGATCGCGGTACTCCATTCGAATTCCCCCTAGGCCAGCATAGAGTGATAGCAGGATGGGATGAAGGTTTTGGCCTGTTCAAGGTAGGAAGCAAGGGCAAACTGATCATACCTGCAAACCTCGCTTACGGCTCCAGAGGTGCAGGTGGCGTCATCCCTCCTAATGCTGATCTGGTATTTGAAATAGAAATGCTGGGAGTGAAATAAAACTAGCAGTGAGTCGCAAATGAATACAAATCTTTATGCTTGCAGCTTGTGACCATATAAAGTAACAAAAAAGGACGACCGTTGAGTCGTCCTTTTTTGTTTCTAAAAATAGTTTAAGTTGTCTAATTGATAGTTATAAGAAATAGTTTGGTGCCAGCATCGACTTTACTTGCTACCTCTGTTTTACCATCGGTGACGATACATTCAGAGAAATTGTCATCATCTACCTTGTCTATTTCTGCGGAACCTATTTGAACGGTTCTTTTCATTACCTTACCATCGACTGTCTCAGATACATACTCGACTATTTTAAACCGGGTTGGTTTGATCTTACGGCCTTTGCCTTCAGATACTCCACTCGATGAACCCGCAGATATCAAAACACTCAGGGCTCCACCCTTGTCATCTTTCTTTATGATCTTTACCAACCCCACATTGACAGGAAATGCTTCATTAGCCCATTTTTTCACGTCTGTCTCAGCCCTTTTTATAGCATTATTGACAGCTGATTCTGCGTTCATCATATTGAGGAATCCTGATCCATCCTCAAAACTCTTTGTACTGGACGTACCTGTCTCGACATTGATGAGCTTAATGGAAAAAAACACCTTCGCGCTATATGTGTACCCAACCACAGCCCCATACTGATTGAAGTTTGGATGATTTGTGATCGGTATCTTTTCGACACTTCCTGTCACTATAAAGTTTACCCCCAGGTCTTTCGC
>PLSN01000336.1 GCA_003165135.1 Bacteroidota bacterium | reverse complement strand
TATTGCTTTACTATTTTAAACACCTGCTTATTGCTGTTATTTATCTCCAATACATATAGTCCAGCACTTAAATCTGTCAATGAATATTGGGAAATCTCATTTTGTATTTTACCGGTTATAATTTCTCTACCAGTGATATCAGTTAGTTTGTATTGTCCGCCTATAAAATTGCTACTTACTTCTAATACAAATTTGTCGGATGTTGGGTTGGGATAGATATGAGCATTAGCTTGACCTATGACGGTATTTATACCAGTGGCATATTCATTGATTTTCACTATCCAACAATCGGATGTCGTAGAGTCATCGTGATGACCAGTCACATCTCCATCATTTGAAAATGAACTTCCAGCCATTGTATACCCGCCGTCTGTTGTTTGAATTATACTATAAAGTTGGTCGTTGTCACTACCACCATATGATTGTTTCCATTGTATATTTCCTAATGTATCCATTTTAATTACCCAATAGTCAGTTGTGGATGTATCACCATGATGACCAGTAACTTCATCATTTACAGAAGATGAAACGCCAGATACAATATAACCTCCGTCACTTGTTTGTACACTTATACCCGCCGCATCATAATTAGTGCCCCCATATGATTGCTCCCATTGAATACTACCGTTTGCAAATATCTTTACTACCCAAAAATCGTAACTACCATGATTACCTGTGACCTCATCGCTTGTTGAATCGGATAGCCCAGTCATAAAATACCCGCCGTCTGTTGTTTGAATTATAGAACCAAGTCTATCATAACCAGCACCACCATATGATTGTTCCCATTGCATATTTCCAACACTATCAATCTTGACTACCCAAATATCATATCCCCCATGGTTTCCTGTAACCTCATCGCTTGTTGAATCGGATAGCCCAGTGAAAATATATCCGCCGTCACTTGTTTGAATTATGCTAGTAGCCACTTCATTTCCGGCACCTCCATATGATTGCTCCCACTGTATAGCACCAACGCTATTTAGTTTAGCAATCCAACAATCTGATGTTGTGGAATCACCATGATGACCACTCACATCCCCATCATTTGAAAATGAATACCCAGCTATAATATACCCGCCATCCGTTGTTTGTATTATACTGTTGGCAGCCTCAGAGTTACTTCCACCTATGGATTTTTGCCACTGTATAGTTGGAGCTTGAGCATAAGTAAAAATGCCTAATAAGCAAAGGATCATTAATGATACTGCGTGTTTCATATTGGTTTTTTTATTGAAGAAGTTTTAAATAATACACCATCACCAATTAATCGGCCCAGTCCCCAGATATTTCTCGATGATAGGCTGATAGTATTCCTTGACAGATGCCAGTTCGAAAGATTCATGGCGTTTGGTATAGAGGTCAAATCGATTGAATGACCTCACCCATTCCTTATAGGTCTTATCCTTCTCGCATTCCAGCTCCGCATAGCTGTTGCCTGTATGCCATGGATAGAAGGAGTGATAGCGCACTGCTACCATGCCCTGCTCGGGGATCTTATTCTCGGGATGGTGCCTGAGTACCTGATAGAGGTATTCATCATGTCCCCATGCGAGGTCGAGATTGTCCAGCCCGCAGCCAGCCTCATATATTCCGAGTGCTGTATTATACCTTGCATCACTCATATCCGGGTTCAAAGCATTGAACTCAGGATATACGCAGGTATCCGGCAGGGCACATCCCACCACAAATACATCACCCACCAGACCCCACTGCTCGGCCTGGCTGGTGCCATCTTCATCGGCGCCCCAGAGATACATGACCTTTCCCATGTCGTGGATCAGTGCGACCAGTTGCATCCAGTCCGGTTCACAGGCCTCACGCGCTCCCTCTGCCGCCTGTATCAGGTGCTGTACATTGGGCAGGGTCAGATCGGGATCGCTGACATCGATCAGTGCATTGAGTTTCTCCATCGCATCCCAGACATGCATGGGCTTGTCAAAAGTGAGATACTTTTTCTTCATGCGCTGCACATACTCTACCGTCTGGCGTGAACGCATCTTTCTGTAATGCTCACGTACGGCGGCTATGATGGGATCTTCCTTGTAGTAATTCCGGAATTGTACTGTTTCTGTTGACATGCTGCAAAATTAAATCAAAATAATTAAACAGCCGACCCCTTCCATCCCCTAAAGGGGAAACTAATACAAATACAACGGCGTGGCGGTTCCTTTTAGGGTTTAGATGGTAATTATTTTAAGTCTATTTATAGTTTCTAATATTTTGATAATGGTTGTATCCAAACNNTCTAAAATCATCGTATTCTTTTTGAAATTTTTGCTGATGATACCCTCCATCAATTTCAATTACAAGTTTCACAGGATGAAGATAAAAATCGGCTATGTAAGTTGCTATAGGATGTTGCCGACGGAAATGAAAGCCTTTAAATAGATCATTGTTCAATAAGCCCCATGCTAACAGCTCGGCTTCTGTTGGCGCATAGCGCAATTGTTTAGCATATTCAAACAATTTTGCAGAAGCACCATAATACATGGGCAATTTATAATTCATAGTGCAACTTTGTATTTTGCTCTAGTCTCCCCTTTAGGGGACGGAAGGGGTGGCTGTTCGGAGCTACGCATTCTCCGCATCACCTTTGTAAAATAGCAGCAGCATCACCAGTCCAAATACGAGCATCACTCCACCTGCATACAAATTCAACACGGGGTGATTACTCTCTGCGGCTACGAAATAAGTCAGCAGTAAGATCAGGCCACTAAGGCTGAAAAACATGCCTATAATAAAGCGGAGATCTGTAATTTTTTTCATCAGAAGAAAATGTAGTTTAGAATTATTCCTAAAATAATCACGACAGCGGCAATAAACACGGGGCTTTTAGCATCCTCGAGTTTTGGAGTAAGGCTGTAAACCAAGCCTACCAATTCCTTTTCTTCTTTAGGCCTGGTGAAGAGGCTCACCACAATGGTGATGATAAAGCATCCTACCCACGCCACTGTTGCCACGGCGAATGCTTGTCCCATGGCGCTTTGGAATACATATATAGGTCCGCCCAGCCAGCCGCCCTTATTCCCTTCAGACAAAGTCATGCCATGAAAAATCGCGGCAAGTACTGTACCTCCAAGCAATCCCCAGAATGCTCCGTGCCCGGTGGTTCTTTTCCAGAACATTCCGAGTAGGAATGTGGCGAATAAAGGTGCATTAACAAAGCTGAAAACCAGCTGCAGAAAATCATTCAGGTTATTAAAACCGGCTGTGATATAGGCTGTGCCAATCGATGCAAGAATACCGAATACAGTCGCCATTTTGCCTACCCGAAGGTAATGTTCATCTGTACCATCTTTCTTGATATGCGCCTGATAAATATCGAAAGTAAAAACTGTATTGAAGGCGGTGACATTGCCTGCCATGCCGGACATAAACGA
>PLSN01000171.1 GCA_003165135.1 Bacteroidota bacterium | reverse complement strand
GGCCCAACCCTCTACATAGGCCGTATTGCCACCATGACGACGAAACTTAGGCACGCTTTTCAATTCCTGTGCGAGTGCTATCTGCATATGGTGGCCGGGTATGCCCTCATGATAGCACAGCGCCTCCATCTGATATTTCGGTTCATCATTCATATTGTAGAGACTGACATAGAACCTGCCCGGACGTGAGCCATCCTCTGCCGGGTCTTCATAGAATGCACCAGCCGCAGATTTCTCACGGAATTTTTCTACAGCCTTGACCACCAGCGGCGCTTTAGGTATATGGTCAAATAGCTGATTGAGATAAACCAGTTTGATGGTATCAAGATAGGCGGTAGACTCAGCGAGTAGCTGTGCTCGGCCCTTGTCATCATTGGTGTATTTAAATCTCTTGTCCGTACGCATGAAAGTGAAGAAATCCTGCAGGGAATCATTCTTGTATTTCACCTGTTTCATTATTTCTTTCATCTCGCCTTTGATTCTCGCCACTTCTCTCTGGCCTGTTTCAAAGATCGAATCAGGGCTGATATTGGTAGTCGTGTTATGACGCAGACAATACTGATAATAAGCACCTCCATCAGGCAGCGACCAGACGCCATCACTCTTTTCGACTTTTTTGTCGAGGGCTGTCCAGTAGTCGTATAATTTTTGATAGGAGTCTTTCACGGTGGTTGCGATGGTAGTTTTAGCCTCAGCTATCAGTTTATCCTTTGCATCTTTATCGATATTGAGTTTGCCTACCTTGGTCGAGAAATCAGTTAGCAGGATATTTGATGCATCAGTTTTTGCAAATCCGTCTATGAGAGATTTGACATCACTACTCACATATTCAAAAGTGAATTTCGGAGGCAAAACACCTAGCTCTTCTCTTTTTTTCAACTGCCAAAGTACCTGATCAAATACTTTGTCAAGCTTCTTCAATCGACTAATATATGCCTCTGCATCCGGCAGGCTGTCGATCTTGTGTACATTGACCAGGAAGGCAGGAATGTCAGTATGCTCACCGCCCATCTGTGATATCCAGTAGCTGTGAAAACGCCACTTATAGTCTTCTTCAGAGCGTTTTAGTTCTTCCTCTGCCAGACGTACACTCAGCGCAGTCTGCTCGTCAAGGGCATCGAGTTTGAAATTCTTTTTTAGCGAATCAATATTCGCCCTTTGTATTTCCAGTTCGAGTTTTGCATGTTCGTCTGAGCGGTCGGTCCAGTCGGCATAGTGGCTGCGCAAACCCAGTGATGATGCAGCTTCGGGATTACGGTCTATCGCTTCGTCAAATTTGCGGTCGAGGAAAGCGTTGACCTTTTTTGACTGGTCGGCTACTTCCGCCTGATTATATTTTGGCCCGCCGCTTTCGCCCGGATTATTACATGATGCCATGTCTATGCCCGATAAGGCAAGCAACAATAGTTTTCTCATAAAAGATGTATTAAATAACAATAATGAAATGAAATAAAGGAAATTATCCGAGAGAGACAAAAGATATTAGACTTGAGACATGAGACGATGCATTTTCTTCGTCTCATGTCTCACTACTTAGGTCTTTTTTATGGCAGCTTCACTTCATGCATTTTGCAGAGCCAGGCCAGATTGCCGGAGTGGCCGCCCTCATGGCGTACAGCATGCATTATGATAAAACGATTAGTGGCATCTCCGTCACCGAAATGAAAACTCCAGGAATTGTCTTTGTCTAGTATCTCGTCATCCAGGCCCCGGAGGTACTGCATGGTAGATTCATGTACCTGTTTCATATCTCCCAGCAGCGCTTTATAGTCCCCATGACCTTCGTGCAGTGAGCCATCAGAAGTGATCTGATAATGTTTGGCCCAGTCGGGAGCTATAGATTTGGCACCTGTGCCCTGCACTATCAGGTAGTCCTCAGCCCAGAGCAGGTGAGCTGTGAGCCAATAGACACTGTTGAATTTCTTGCCGCCAAACTCAATGGGAGTATATGGATCGACAGCTTTGAGATTGGAGATATAAAACCGTGAAAGCTGACGGGCCTTGTCCATCATGTCTGCGAGAATTTGTGTTTCGGTACGGGCCATTGCATTTATGGTTTTTGATTGGTGATTTATGATTGCCTTTTCTCAGATGTCAGAGCTATGTTACTTGTGACTCACTATTTATGGCCTTTGACCCCGTGTATCTCCGCCAGAAATTCCTTTTCATTTTCTACTATGAAGGCAATGATATCATTTTTGGTATCGGCATCATAGGGCGCCAGCAGTTCATATCCTTTCTCCATCAGATCGAGGCCTATCTTGAAANNCAGGTTTGCTTTTCATCCGTTTGATCACGTCGCGCATGATATTCATGGTCTTGGTCAGCAGTGTAGCATCTGATATGACCATAAAGAGGACACTGGCCTCATTGATGAAAGTGTCCAGGCTTTTGTGCTGTATTGCCCGGAGACATTCGAAGAACTCCTCATCACTGAGCGGCTCCTTGAAGCCTTTTTCGATGGCAGCATGTAGCATCGCCGATTCAAAGCCAATAGCAGAAGTATATGCCTGCAGGGATGTCATGCCTGCCCTGATCGCTGCCGGAAACTGCATTCCAAACTGCATAATTGCCACTGGGAGGCTACCAAGTAAGCCCCA
>PLSN01000059.1 GCA_003165135.1 Bacteroidota bacterium | reverse complement strand
ACTATTAATTATAAATATAACAATGATGAGAAAGTTTATGAAGCGCAATATTTTTTGAAGGATAACTTATACCTAGTTAAAGTTTCTAATGGAACCCATCGCTTATCGGACCCTAAGCATCAGCTCATCAGTTACACTCTAAATCAAATACCTTTTTGTAAAAAAGATACTTCAGAGAGTTATGATGCAGACAAAATTAAGGGTTCACAAAACAATGTTATCAGACTGTCGGAGCGCTTAAAGAGAATCCAAGATTTTTTGACATTAGCTGATCCAGTTAATATAATGGAATTTACACTTCCTACTGGTGTTAGTATAGATGAGTTAATAAATCAAGTCAGTTAGATAATTTTAAGGTTCATGAAAAATATTCTAACTCTACATGAGGCCATTGCAATTGTTCTACTTGGTAAGCTGGAGAGGACAGCCAGCTTTCAGGAGATTGCCGATGTGATAGAGAAGCGGGGATTATTCCCCATACGCCGGGGCAATATCCCCCTCGCCAAACAAGTAGAGCTAAGAAGTGTGCAGAGTCAGGCCAGGTATAGCCACCTTTTTGACTTCATCCCACCCGACCAGATCAAACTAAAATAATAAAGGCAAACGCAAAAATCTGTTATGCAAATAGTAAATGACATACAACATATACTTCGGCAAGCGCAGCCCAGCGCCGTGCAAAACATGAGGCCATTTAACCTTGACTACCCAATATCGCAGACAGCCTCTGCGGTTTTGCCAATTTCCGAGACACTGTCTCGTAATTTAGAAACTACCGATTTATCAATTTACCAGACACTGTCTGTTATTTTCCAAACGCCTGATTTTCAGGTTTTTGGTTCCATTGTTCGTAGCGCGGAGAATTGGGAGACAGGGAAGATTTAAAAACTAAAATTTTCGATATGGAGCTTTCGTTTACCGTAGCCAATAAAGAGTTGAAATCCGCACTTGCCCACCTTGAAAAATTAAACGCGTCAGTTAATAAAAGGAAGGGCACTGTATTGGAGCTTACCCTTACTGATGGCTGTCTGGCGCTTACCATTCCGGGCGTGACATTAAATGTGATAGCATATACTAAAGGCGGTGCCAAGTTTGTCCTGAAGCTGTGGTACTTTGCCGATATAGTAAAATCTTACACGGAAGATGAGCTTTCATTTGTGCTGACAGAAGATTCGCTGAAGATCAAGAATACCATAATCACAGTACACTCCACTTTCTTCAAGGATGATTCTATACTCAGGAGCATAGACCTGCCGCTAAATTATACCCATGTCGACCTGCTCAGGCTTGATAGGTCTGACAAATACACACCGCAGGAAATAAAGTTTAACCACTTAAATGAAAAAATAGCATCTGCACGGGTACACTTGAAAGTGGATATAGATGATTTGTACGATAGGCTAAGGCGTTATGGGTTCACAAAAGCGGAGATTTCGGATTTGCTCAACAGTAAAATAAATGACGGAGTGAAGACCTTATGACAATTTAAGATAGCTCCCTGACAAATTAAATTAGATACAAAGCCACGAGCGTGCGAGGTGGATATGTGCCTTTTTGGAGCGCTTTTCGCTAATAATTGACGGTTCTTAAAACAGCATAATTAATCCTTTAAAACCATTATGAGCATTAGCCTATAGGCCATTTTAATATCGCGTTTGGTATGGTGTATATAAATGCCCTAAATTTGATATAAACTTAAAGGCACACATTTAGCTGATTGTATGCCACTTGTGTGTTTATTGACAAAATGATATACCACAATTTGATGTATAGATGCCCCTTTTACCTGCAATTTTGATGTGTTTTCAACTTAAAAAATCATTAACAAGAGAATGTGCAGCCACTACCCGCTATACATCCTTTTATTATCAGACCTCCCTTATACCCCGGGTCATTTTATTATAAATGATTACGATAAAAAATTAAAAAAATATTGCGCGGATTATTTTAAAAAAATCATTCGGAAATTTTATTGGAATTTTAGAATAGCGAACAACACACAGCACAGCGTGATCGTTAGCGAATGATAATAGCATCGGACATCAGTAGCCATTGCTATAGTATACTATTCACCATATATACAGCAATACAAACATCAAAGAAAGGTAGCCAACTGTGCCGGGAGTTTGTCATATTCATTAATCATGTCGGAACTTGTCACCCCGCACAACGCAGGTAAAGTGGACTTCGGCTTCCTTGTTCAGCATAGTATCGCGCCAGCCCCATACAGCACTATCCACTATCACATTTTATTTTCAATGGCAGTGTATAGAGCTGCATGGCCCCTATCGGGGTTTAGAGGCTGTCACGGTCCTTGCGCTCACTGCGTCAGCCTCAGATACCGCCTCCTCTGTCTGTGCCTGCCGTATCGCATAAGCAATGGCTAAAAAAGATACCGCAGTCACATCCAACGGCGGTAGCGTTTATGCTCGCCTGCTATGCTCACTCGGCTGCGGGTCTGTCATGGTTTATGACATAGAGGCAAAAGCAACGCAGCATCATATACCACGCCAGACCCTTGTCCCTGTTGGGATAGGCAGACATCACCGCGAGGCGCGGCTCATACGTCTGCCACCTCATTCACGCTCGCAGCGGCTCGCCGTTTCGCTATCGCTTCACTTTGTTCCGTCCCTCCGCGTCCGCATCCTATGCATCCACACCAACACCCTCGGCTCAGGGCTGTTTTACCTGCACCCACGCGCTAATACATTCAAACATTTTCAAAAGCTTCATCGCTAATAGGTGGTGCGCAAAAGCGGGAAAGTATCCATGAATTATTCAGGATTATACTGGCCGACGTGCAGATCAATGGCCGATCATTTCCGCGCAAAATTTATCAAGCCAAACTACTTCATTAGAGGCGCACCATGCCTTTTTTGAGCAGGTGGCACATAACTGTGGCTTGCTAAAAATAAAGCCCAAATGGCGTGAATTTAACCTATTAAAACGGATTCAAAGGGAGATAGATACAGACCTTATCCCAGAGATGGATAGTCATTTTTCCATTGACACTATTGGTCTTTTGAGTATTTCCTAAAAGTTGCACCTTTCGTTGCACCTTTTTAAAAAATAACGCCCAACTAATTGATAGTCAGGCGTTATCTGAGGTCGGAAGCGGATTCGAACCGCTGTAGCAGCTTTTGCAGAGCTGAGCCTAGCCACTCGGCCATCCGACCCTTTTTGGAAAACAGTCTGCAAATGTAAAAAAAATGACCGAAGTCAAAAGCACATTTGCCGTTTAGTTTCCTGTCAACCGGTTTTTTCCAAAGATAATTCATTGACCCGGATTGTGGATAGCGTATTGAAAAAAAACACCCCCTTAACCCTACAGTTTAGTAAATTCGCAGCGTTTAATCATATTATATTTCAAATAAAAATGAATCAACTCCTATCCGAAAGGATCACTCAAATGCAGGAATCTGCCACCCTCAAAATGGCCAAGATCTCCCGCGAACTCAAAGCTCAAGGACATGACGTCATAGACCTCAGCATCGGCGAACCCGATTTCGACACGCCGCAGCACATCAANNATACACCCGTATCCGGCTATCCTGAGCTCCGCAAGGCCATAGCCACCAAGCTCAAACGTGACAATAACCTCGACTATACCACAGAGCAGATCGTTGTTTCTACCGGTGCCAAGCAGTCCATAGCCAATGTGATCCTCAGCCTGATCAACCCCGGCGATGAGGTACTACTCCCCGCACCATACTGGGTGAGCTACTCAGCTATAGCCGATCTCGCAGAAGGCAAATCAATAGAAGTACATGCCTCTATCGAAAACGATTTTAAGGTCACTCCTGCCGAGCTCGAAAGCCACATCACGCCAAAGACCAAGCTCATTGTATTCTCTTCACCATGCAATCCTACAGGTTCTGTTTACTCAAAGGACGAACTGGCAGCGCTCGCTAAGATGCTCGCTAAACATCCAACTGTCTACGTGATCTGCGACGAGATATACGAGTTTATCAACTACACAGGTCAGCGCCACACCAGTCTGGCGGAGTTTCCCGAGGTCAAAGATCAGGTCATCACCGTCAATGGCTTCAGCAAAGGCTTTGCTATGACAGGATGGAGGCTCGGCTATATAGCAGCGCCTCTGTGGATCGCTCAGGCCTGCGACAAAATGCAGGGCCAGATCACCTCAGGTACCTGCTCCATCGCACAGATGGCCGGCGTAGCTGCTGCCACAGGCGATATGCAGCCTACTTACGACATGGTCACTGAGTTTCGCAAGCGCCGTGACCTGGTATACAAACTGCTCAATGACATCCCCGGTATCAAGACCAATCTGCCTGACGGGGCGTTCTATTTCTTCTTTGATGTGAGCGCTTTCTTTGGCAAAAGCTATAATGGCACTCACATCAACAGCCCGGAGGACATGAGCGCCTATCTGCTGAAAGAAGCGCTGATAGCCCTGGTCAACGGAGAAGCATTCGGTGATAAAAAATGCCTCAGGCTGTCGTATGCTACCTCTCAGGAGAAGCTGATCACTGTATGTACTCGTCTCAAAGATGCATTAGCTAAATTGAAATAATGACAAAACCAATACATATCGTCATTGCGAGGAGGCAGCCGACGAAGCAATCCGGATCTAAAGGCATGGTAGGCCCTCATTACAGTACTGACGAGATACTATCGCTATCATTCCAGATTGCTTCGTCGCAGAGCCTCCTCGCAATGACGCCATTCCTCAATTCTTCCCCTCATTTTATTATTAGCCATTAAAACACAGACATTGGACAAAATTGATTTCTCAAATCTCCGGGTGCTGGTCATAGGTGATGTGATGCTGGACCATTATCTCTTTGGTCAGATACACCGGATATNNGTGCAGCCAATGTGGCCCTGAACCTGCTCGAACTCGGTGCCAAACCTACCCTCATGTCGGTGATAGGCGATGACAAGGGTGGCAAGACGATCTTTGCACTGCTCAAGAAACACCACATCCATCACGACTATATCATCACTTCACAGAGCCGTACCACCGCCATCAAGAACCGTATATTCGATGATGAAAGACAGGTCGTACGTTTCGATAGTGAAGATGACTCTGACCTGAGTACCGAATTGGAAGAACAACTCATCAGCGATTTTAATGAGGTGATCAAATCGGTCAAGTTTCACGCTATCATCATACAGGACTATAATAAAGGTGTGCTTACCAAAAAGTTCATCAAGCACATCCTGCTTCAGAGCACTAAGATGAATATCCCCGTATCTGTCGATCCTAAAGAATACAATTTCTTTGAGTACCAGCAGATCGACCTCTTCAAACCAAATATCAAAGAACTCGCAGAGGCGCTCCAGATCAAGATCGACCCCAAGAGCATCACCAGTCTGCGCAAGGCCGCCGAGGAACTCAAGAAAAAGAACCGCTTTGACAATCTACTCCTCACACTCGGTGCGCAAGGCATCTTCGTCTATACGCAGGAGGGCCACTCATACATTGTGCCCGCCCGCCCTATCAAGACAGCAGATGTCTCCGGCGCGGGAGATACCGTGATCAGCATCGCCACACTGGCATTTATCAAGGACTATAACTTCAAAAGGATAGCCCAACTCTCTAATGCCGCTGCGGGTAAAGTCTGCCGCAAGGTAGGCGTAGCCCCTATCACACTCAAAGAACTCAAAGCCTAATTTGTGCCTTGGA
>PLSN01000076.1 GCA_003165135.1 Bacteroidota bacterium | reverse complement strand
ATTGCAATTTTAGCAAAATAAACTTATTTTTGTATTGTGAGTTGACCCTCCCTACTGTCCAGAACTTATTTCCGTGACTAATAACCGCTATAAAATACGGATGTAACATACGCGATAGAGAGGTTATGGTATTTGGGGCATTAGCGCAATGATGGAATCGTCAAATAAATGCTCCAAAATGAGCGAAAATATCAAAGCAAAAGGCTCAAAATATTGAATTCAATTATACAATTACAAAATTAAAATGTCAATTAATTAATTTCATAAACAATTAAATTTTAATTAGTTAATATTTATAGCAAAATTTACTCAATATGCGGAAATNNAAATATGGATAATTTATATGTATAAGTAAAAAAATAAGCACGGGAAAATAGAGCAAATTCGAGAGTTTTCTACCAGCCACTACCGCCGCCGCCGCCTGCTCCACCGCCGGATGAACCGCCGTCTCCGCCACCACCATATGAGCCACCGGCAGATCCGGTGCTACTGCCACTACCTCCTGAACTAGTGACCACAGAGGCTGCTACACCACCATAGAAGCTAGGCCAGATAGTACTGTGAGAGTACCAGTATGAGTTGACACCATAGTTGCTGCTCCATCCGTGATAGTGTATAGTAGAGTTGAATGTGCCATTGGCCACAGCGTCAGACAAGATGTTAGCAAAGAGCTTGCCCCAGTTGTTCTCTACACCGAGTGCGATGGCATAAGGCAGAAACGCCTCATACAGCTCAGGGGTCAGTGCAGGCGGGTTCATCATATTCATCCGATTGGCCTCCGATGTATTGAGAAACATTTTGAAGCCTTTGATCTTTCGCTCTATCTCTCCGCCACGGCTGCTATAGCCCTTGATGGTATTCATAAGAGCGAAATGCATGCCCACTGTGACCAGCATCAGAACGATAAATATCCATGACATCCAGTTGAGAAAGACACAGGCAGTATAGAAGAGTATCAACAGGATAATGAATGTCAACAGCCTAGCCAGAAAGTTCTTGAACGGATGCGAGCCTTCATCAAAAAAATTGTTGATGATATTATCTTTTGACAGCGCTTTGGTGAGGATATCATTCAGGCTATTGAGCTCAGGCAGTTTTAGCTTTTTATTGATCTGGAGAGGACTGGCCGCAGCTATGGCCGTCAGGAAACCATCACCGGTTTTATTGTCGGTGCCCAGATTGTTGACGGTATAGGTGATACTGCCATCATTGTTAGTGACCGTGAGAGATACGACCTTTTTGACCGCTGCATAGACGATCTCGCTGACCAGCAGGTTTGATGTATACTCACGGCTGTCGATGAAGCCTACCTGTCCCGGTGATAGACCGCCGGGAGGTGCGAACTCAGGTATCACGACCGAACTGCTTTGGCTATAGATGTTGGACATAAACCAGAGGATGAAACAGTACAAAAGGAAAGCAATAACTGCTATCACAAAGACTATATTGCTATGGCAAAACTCTGTCAGCCTGGCGGTTAAACTAGGTTCGATCACAGCTCCTTTGTCAAAGGATAAAGAGATTGTCAGGCCTTGATTTTCACCTAAGGCTTTGGTGGTATGGAATGTATAAATGCCCGACTGGTCAGCATATCCTGTGCAGTAGGACGATTTGGAGCCCACGAGACCTGTGTAGCATGCATTAGTACGTATATGTGCACCCATAGGCAGCTCGACCTCGCAGGAGGCACTGTCTATACCAAAGTCCCAGCCATTGCCGGTCACGTTCCACTCGAGCTGGTCATGGTCGCTGTAGAACCGTATCTCAGCATTGGTGGTATAGGTGATCGTATAGGTATGTATCCCGGATTTGATCAGTACAGCTCCTATTCTGAGCTGATCTTCTCCCGACTTATGGTCCATTTGTCGCGACTCAGGGCTGCCGTCGCATAGCACAGATGTCACAGTCCAGGGAGCTTTGTGAAGGAAGCCTATTTTGTCGTGATATTGTGTAGGAAAACTTCGGATGATCCCATGCATGATAGGATGAAGGCTCTTGTCATGCAATGCAGGTTTGAAGACCTTGATAACCTCTGTGACCTGTACCTCGCCTGTCTGTAGCAGTTTGACATGTGAGTCGAAATAGAGTATCCGGGATATGGACTCATATTGTTTATAAGGCTGAAAGAAGTGGTCATTTGAGTCCACTACGTGCACAATGGCAAAATATATCTGCACTATATAATCGCTTCGCATGAGTTCAACATTACTTTTGGATGCCTCACTTGTGTTTTGGTCATTTTCAATGAACCTGGCTTTTATAAGGGGATTGAGCCTACTGATGAGGTCATCTTTAAATCTCGGATACCTCTCGCGAAATACCTCGCTAGGTACTCCTTCACTATTAAACTGTGCCTCAACAAGCGAATCAACTGCAGACTGCAACTGGTCTCTGGTGAAATAATGTGAACTGAGAGGTGTGACAGGATAGTTAAGCTCGGTAGCAGTCGCATTCATCTCGAAGCCTGCGATCATGCACCATACGGCAAAGAATGCCTTACTGATATTTGATATCATATTTGGGTTTAAATTTTATTTAGGAGAAAGATACTTTAGGTACGACATGTGACTCTGCATCTTCTTTGAAGAATGCCTCAGGCTGAATATTAAACTGCCTTGCGATCATGTTATTTGGAAAGACACTAGCAGTGTATTCAGTTCTGTCACTGTGCCGTTATAGTATCTACGTGCGTAGTTGATCTGTCCTTCCA
>PLSN01000285.1 GCA_003165135.1 Bacteroidota bacterium | reverse complement strand
CTTTGCGGTGAAGCCGGGATTTTTGATCTGCCTGATACCAGCCAGCAGAAGCCTGACACCTACTGCATAAAAAATAAACCATTTGCCCAACAGGGCTGTAAGAAATGTGCCACCATGAAGTAAACTAAATGATCCCGGGTCGGTGTAATATTCTATGGCAGCTGAAATGGCCGGCAATAAAAAAGTAAGCGCCGACACGCCGATGATGTATCCTTTATTGACTGATGGTTTACTATCTGTCATAGTAGTTTATTTTTGTCTATGATTTTTTATCTAATAGACTTTTCTCCAGGTCCTCGATGCGCTTCAGGAGGTCGGGTATGCGTTTGACATATGCGAGGCCCTTGTAGTGCTCCCGGAAATCTCCTGCGGGTGATCCTGTCACGCCTTTGTTCTTTTCCTCTATGGATTTTGATACACCGCTTTGTGCATTGATCTTGACCCCGTCTGCTATTTTGATATGGCCTACTATGCCTACCTGTCCGCCTATCATCACGCCGCGGCCAACTCTCGTGCTGCCTGATATGCCTGTCTGCGCTGCCATGACGGTGTTTTCACCTATCTCGACATTGTGCGCTATGTGAATGAGATTGTCAAGTTTCACGCCGTCACGGATCACTGTGGCGCCGAGAGTGGCGCGGTCTATCACAGTGTTGGCACCGATCTCGACATTATTGCCGATCTCGACTATGCCGAGCTGTGGTATCTTTTTAAAACTACCATCAGGCAGGGGCGCGAATCCAAATCCATCACCACCGATCACCACACCTGCATGTATCACACAGTCCCGGCCTATCGTACAGCCTTCGTATACTTTAGCACCTGCGTGTATCACTGTGCCATCGCCTATCCTGACACCATCTCCGATGAATGTACCAGGGTATATCTTTACATTCTTGCCGATGGTCACTTTATCACCCACATATGCGAATGCCCCAAGAAAGATATCGGAACCATAAGTAGTATCAGTACCAATATATGAGGGCTGCTGTATGCCTTTGTGAGCTGATTGTGTCATCATCTGCTGGTAGAGTTCGAGCAGTTTCGTAAATGAGGCATAAGGGTCTGCTACGCGAATAATGGCACCTATATTATCATTTTTTACGACCAGTGTTTCATTGATGAGCAGGATACCTGCATGGGCTGTCTGAGCGAATTGCTCATACTTGGGATTGCCGATAAAAGATAATGATGAAGGACTTGCCTCTTCGATCTTTGCAATGCCGGTCACGGCCTGTGATGGGTTTCCTTCGAGCTTGCCACCCAGCAGTGCGGCTATATCTTTTGCGGTGAATTGCATTTGAAATTATTGACCGGGCTAATATAACAATTACAGGATTATCATACGTTCATAGCATGTTTATATTGTACCGTAGTGAAAATATATTGCTGCACATGACGTTGACAAAGTGTTTGCGGCAAAGACTATATTGAGCTTTTATAAAACAGATACATGTATACACACATCCATCACATACGGGTTCGATACGCTGACACTGACCAGATGGGCTATGTGTACTATGGCTGCTATGCTAACTACTACGAGGAGGCCCGCTCTGAGGCCATACGTGCGCTAGGTTTCCCCTATAAGCAGATGGAGCTCGACGGGATCATGCTGCCAGTCACCCGCATGAACGTGAAATATATCGCGCCTGCGCTTTATGATGAGATGATCACTATACGGACTGTCATCGACCAGTTACCGGACAGGTTCATAAACTTCCGATATGAGATATATAATGAAGATGCCAAACTGATCAATGAAGGCGAGACACAGCTGATATTCGTGGATGCTGAGACTCGCAAGATGTCTCGTGCTCCAAAAGAAATAGTAGAGAAGCTAAAAGCCTATTTTTGAAATAGAACATTATTTGAATGCCTTGTCCACGTGTATGCCGCGGTAAAATATTTGAGGCTGCAAAATTATGTTGCGCTCAGATTCTTCTTTATCTCTTTCATTGCGTATGATCACAAAGGCCAGTATGACAAACATTGCTGTGACGAATACCAGAATAATAAGCAGTAGATTTTCCATGATGATTGATTTTAGATTTTAAAATTTCACATCACAAAGTTCTGCTATTAACACTCAAATAAGTTACACAATTATCTNNTTAAAGAGTTATATCATTCACTGCCGTTGTGACAATAAACCTGATCAGGCACTATGTCCATGTGTGTGCCTGTAGTGCATTTCCGGATGATCGTTCATGTAGTGCTTGAATTCTTCTTTATCTCTTTCGTTGCGAACAATGACATATGCCAATATTGCAAACATGGCAGCAACAAATACTATAGTGATAAGCAGTAGATTTTCCATGAGGAGTGATTTTATATTTCAAAGATCGTATGATAGAAAAGCAAAACAAATGAGCCCGGTCAGGCCAAAGTATGATATCGGTCAGATAAGGTACTAAGCGGGCTGATAAGAGAGTAGAAGTGTGCCGCTGCGGAATGTTTTTATTTTTTTTAGTTTCAGGTTGAGATGATGGCTGCTGCCCCGGAATATACACATTCTCAAAATTCACTTATACATAGAAATAATCCATATTTCCGCATATTGNNATTAAAATATGCATAATTGAAATTTGTTTTGCTTTAATAGTTTATAGTAATCAAATATAGTGTATTTTTATTTCTACAGCAAGCCTCAGTTTATTTTATGATATCATAAAGTATGACAGCCATGCATTGATGCATATTCACGTAACTATGTTCTATACTAGTAGTGATTATTAATAGACTTTAAAACCTCTTCACCAGACGAATGCAGGTGCTGCCATTTATCCTCAGTACATATGAGCCCACGGATAGTGATGGGGGCGGAGTGATGGACAGCAGGTTATTGGCATAGGTGCCGGCAGCAAATGAGCCGCTGCATACCCTTTGTCCCAGAAGGTCGTAGATGTCGTAGTTCATCGGACTAGTGAGCAGGCCGGGAATGACGATATTAAGTGAAGTGGTGAAAGGGTTTGGGTATACGAGTGCAGTGGGACTGGCAGTAGTATCAGTCGGATAGAGTGCTGCGAGATATTCATATGCCATGCCGAAATCAGGTATGCCATAGCCATAGTCATCATTGGGATTGCTGTGCAGCGTACCACTCTGCCGCACTGCATTGATGATGGCAGTGTTTGCCACATTAGGGAAGGCCTCTCGCAGACAGGCGAATGCACCAGCTGTAATGGGACAAGCGAAGGATGTGCCGCTATTGGTGCTGAGTATGCCCGTCGGAAGCACTACCGATGATGAGACGCCCTGTGCGCATACATCCGGCTTGAGCACTCCGGCGGAGTTTGGCCCCCAGCTGCTGAAGTAGCCTATTGCCCCCTGAGCATTGACCGCGCCTACTGCTACACCACTATCGGCGTCTGCAGGAGTAGCGATATAATGCCAGGCGTCATCGCCATCATTGCCGGCACTGGTGATCACGAGGATGCCTTTGGAGGCTGCCAGGTTTGCGGCTTTGGCTATAGGCGTGCTGTCGCCGTTGAGCGATGCATAGGTGGTATTATACATAGAGTCAATGGGGTCAAAGGTCGTATAGCCGAGTGAAGTAGAGAATACATCAGCACCGATACTGTCTGCTACCTCGGCGGCATTGACCCAGTTGTACTCTTCGATGATCTTCTCTGATCTCACATCTTCCGTGATGAAAAGCAGGAACTGTGCATTGGGTGCCGTGCCGACCATGACGCCGGGTCTGTATGCAGCGATGTCTGAGAAGGTCTGGGCGCCGTGTTCGTCGTATGCATAGACATAGCTGGTGTCATAGACATAGTTCCATGTATGGAGCACTCGGTTTTGAGAAAAGACCTGCGTAAAAAAAGAATCTGCAGGCAGATCGGGGAAACCCGCATCCATGACTGAGATCAGCATACCATCGCCCCAGAGGCCCATCTGGTGAAGGGCATTGACATCGATCATGACGTTCTGGTTTTGCGCAGCGCCATAAAAGCCCGTGTCTAATGCCGTGGACTGAAGACTTTTTGGTGTGCTGACCGATAGTTTTTTCTGAACGGTAGATGGTCCCTGTCCGCTGATCATCGTAACGCTTTTGACAAAAGGGAACTGAGATACCTTGGCCGCAAACGAAGGGTCACTGCTTCTCACCAGCATGGCGTTGTCCCATTTGAGTTTGTATACCAGTCGGCCAGCGAACGGGAGTATGGCATTGACATAGCTATCAGTGAGTGGAAGGTCGCTGGTGCTGATAGAGATATGCTGCGCCTTGCGCCGTGCTATAGAGCGAGCTGCGAGATATGCCTCAGGATGATCGGTGGAGTAGCGGTTGTTGTTTTTGTCAGTGAAACGGATGTAGTAGTTATCCTGTGCAAAGGCAGAAGATGCCGAAAGTATAATAAGTAAAATGGGTGATAGGAATTTCATCCGGTAGTGAATATAAAGTATCAATTACCTATCACGGTGTATAAGTATGATACCACATGAAGATACGGAAACCCACAGCCTGATTAGGATAGGCCCAGCTCGAGGTGGGGTCCTGCTTGTTTATCACCTCCCACTGTCGGTACACGAGGCCTACATGGCGGGCATAGGTCTCCAGGCATACGACACTGTTGATGGCGTTTTGATTGTTGACATCGGTCACGACTGAGGTGGAGTCAAAATAGTGGCCGTTGATAGTATTAGGCACATTGACCGATGTGTATGTATACACCCAGCCGCCATATACCTGATAGGTATCTGATATGGTATCATTCGAAGGGAGCATATTATTGCCGAGCCAGGTATTGCCATTGATAGGAGGGAAGGTAAATTTCTCGATCGGCAGGTCATTCTGGTCAGAGACATATACACTCTTATTGGTGTAGAAATACCATGCCTGATAGGTCAGCGGGAAAGGCTGTGTAGTGTCATAGCGCTTGTACTCGGCCATGCCATAGCAGATATTGCCGGTGATGCCGTAGAAAGTGTCCAGGATAAGCTCTTTGAGCTGAAAACGGGTGGTGTCTATGATCTGAGAGTCCCCTTCGAGGTAGTTGTAGCTGATAGAGTCCACATCATAGGTCACGCTATGGCCCACATCTTCAGGGATATAATCATACAGGTATGGCGCGAGCGTGGTATGGTCTGTATCCTGTTTGCAGCCTGCCAGTAGGAGCAGTGCTGCCAGGAAAATTATACCGGCTATCTTTCTTGTCATCTCTTGATCAGATTTCTATGAGAATAAATATACAAATTAATATCACATAGGTATACGATAATCGACAGAGATGTGTTTACAAGGACCAGCTTGTTATTTGGTTTCGATGACCAGTTCTTTGCCATCAGACTCGAAGCTGATCTGACTCCGGTACGACTGTGCCTCTGTATGGGTGGGATGCCAGGGCCTTGCTGTTTTAGACAGGATAAAGAGGCCGTGATCGTCGCCCATGGCAGTGAAGTTATCAGCCAAAGGTGGTTTGGAGAAAATAGGGATATTGTATTTGTGAGAGATTTTTTGTCTTTCAGCTACTACATCATCTGTCACGATCCCGATCTCGCTGACGGAGAGTATGCAGCTGCTAT
>PLSN01000428.1 GCA_003165135.1 Bacteroidota bacterium | reverse complement strand
ATTTATAATACATAAGTGAAAAAATTGTCCAGGTTTTTTTAGGGGCTGTTTTCAGCTAAATTGAAAAGCTTAAACTTCAGATAATTGCTTCGGTCGAAAATAAATGCATCTTTTATAGAATGAAAATAAAATTTTGTTTCGCTGCTTTACTTCTACTTTTATTTTCCACTAGTAGTTTTTCACAATCACCTGTATGGACACGCACATATAGGTCAGGGACTATAGACTCAGGTGGCCTTTTCAAGGGGGGTAATCAGATCAACCAGATCATTGCACATAAAGGCAAACTATTTGCAGGCAATAGTGACTGGTGTGAATCGGATACGATCAATAACCCGCCCGCCTGTGAGATCGTACGACTGGATGGTCCGGCAGCTCAATGGGAGGTAGATACTATCTTTACTTTCCCATGCTATTGCAGCGCTACTACTGATAGTAGTTTTGATATAAATGTAAATGCGATGAAATCATTTATATTTACTACTGATCACACCGGCAGCCCGATCACACCGGATACCCTTCTGATAGCAGCCCCGGGAAATTATATACATAAGCCTATTGTCTACATTCGCGATGATGCTGCAAATACCTGGACCCCCTCAGACATCGGAGGTACGCTGTCTTCCCCTTTTAGTTGCCGCAGTCTTGGCTTTCATCAGGATAGTGTGAGTGGCACCAGCTGTGTTTTTGCAGGTATTGAAAATTTCGGTATTGTAAAAGGTGTTTATAACACATCATTCCCCGGAAAAATCCAATGGGATTCAATTCCTGAAGTAATACCCCCTATCGGTGAACGGGTGATGGGGTTTACGGTTTGCAACAACATCCTGTACGCGGCATCCAGTCATCAACAGGGTGGATCAGCACATATTTATGAAAGAACTGACGGTGTCGGCAGCTGGGCCCTGATAGACAGCCTGACGGATGGCACAGGCGAAGATATAAGGGGCCTAAGCGCTATCCCAAATCCGGCAGGAACGGGACAAGTACTGTGGTATTGCTGGAATTCAAAATCACATCGCTTAGACCCCTTCAATGCTTATGCTGATACCATAGAATATGCATTCCCGGATAGCCTGATCAGGTATTATTTGGGTATCCAGGTCCAATCTGTACTCGCAGCATACAATGCTAATATCATTCCCTTTAATATCCAAAACGATAGCGCTGATGTCCGTGTGTTCGGATTTGAATTAAGATATGATTCTGCGGCTTTAGTGAGTTCCCCGAGGCCAAACTATTATGGGTTTGCTACCGATGGCAGATATTGGGTTCGCAGTCAGTCAGGGCCTTCCATTACTTATCAAATGGAATACATAGTCAATAACAGCCCGGTAATAAAAGACACATTACTGTCGGTGCGGACACTCTGTGTATCACCATTTGCGAGTGATAGCGGAGAAGTCTTATACGGAGGTGGCTATGACTGTGATCATATACTGGCTGATCGCAAAGCATGGATATACAGAGGTGATTTCAGAGCGAGTGCATCAAACGGAGTAGAAGAAATAAAAAGCACAGTTTTATTTAGTGTGTACCCTAATCCGGTTTCATATGGCAACAGTTTTTCAATCTCTACCTCAGAGAGCGGAGATATTTTATTCTATAATGCTCTTGGACAGACTATAGATGAGCGAAAACTCGTGCAAGATTTAAACAAAATCAATTTTAGTTCTGATAATGAAGTTGTTTTTTATAAAGCCAGACTTCAAGATGGGACGACAGAGAATGGGAAGTTGGTGTTTATCAGATGACAATGGTCGATTCAGGCCGCTGTTATTTTAATGCATTGAAAATTAGCACTATTTACGGTCATCTCTGTTTTACATACGATGAATGTTTAAATTCATGCCCAATTAAATATCAGGATGTTAGTTAAAACATACGGAAGCGCAGTTTATGGAGTGGATGCGGCTACTATCACCGCCGAGATCAGTGTGGAACCTGGTACTCATTACTTTTTGGTAGGACTGCCTGACAATGCCGTCAAGGAAAGCCAATACCGCATAGAGACCGCGATCAAGCATATCGACTATCACTGGCCGCGCAGAAAAATAATCGTCAACCTTGCTCCTGCTGACCTGAGAAAGGAAGGTTCGGCATATGACCTGACCATAGCAGTAGGGATTCTGGCAGGCTCAGAGCAGATCAATAATTTAGAAGCGCTAAGTCAGTATATCATCATGGGCGAACTGTCTCTGGACGGCAGCCTGCAGCCCATCAGGGGCGCCCTGCCTATAGCCGTGCAGGCGCGGAAAGAAAAGTTCAAAGGGATCATCCTGCCCAAACAAAATGCCCGGGAAGCTGCGATAGTCAATAATCTGGATGTTATCGGGGTGGAGACTTTGGCAGAGGTGATAGACTTTCTCAATGGAGACCTTGAGATCAAACCTACGGTCATTGACACGCGAGCTGAGTTTATGGATAATATACTTCATTCAGAGTTTGACTTCTCCGATGTGAAGGGCCAGGAAAATATCAAACGTGCGATGGAGATAGCTGCGGCCGGTGGACATAATGTGATACTGATAGGCCCTCCAGGTGCAGGCAAGACGATGCTGGCCAAACGACTGCCGACTATCCTGCCACCACTCACACTAGCTGAATCACTGGAGACCACCAAGATACACTCGGTAGCAGGTAAACTGGCTAAGAATGCGACATTGATATATCAGCGGCCGTTTCGTTCGCCGCATCATACGATCTCAGATGTGGCCTTGGTCGGAGGCGGTACTAATCCTCAGCCCGGAGAAATATCACTGTCCCATAATGGAGTACTATTTCTCGATGAGTTGCCCGAGTTTAAACGAACCGTGCTCGAAGTAATGAGGCAACCAATGGAGGAACGTAAGGTGACCATCAGCCGTGCGAGGATGTCTGTGACCTATCCTGCGAGTTTTATGCTCATCGCCTCTATGAATCCCTGCCCATGCGNNNNATAGACCTGCATGTGGAGGTAACACCTGTGGCTTTTAAAGAACTCAGCGGCAGTGGAAAAACAGAAAATAGCTCTTTGATAAGAGAGCGTGTGATCAGGGCACGAGAGATACAGGCTGAACGTTTTAAAGACAATGAAGGCATGTATAGCAACTCCCAAATGGAAGCGAATCAGGTGCAGGAAATTTGTGTCATCTCTGATGCAGCGCGAAATTTACTTGGCAGAGCCATGCAGAAACTGCAACTATCAGCGAGGGCTTATGATCGGATACTCAAAGTGTCACGAACTATCGCAGATCTGGCTGCAAGTCCGGAAATAAAGACTGAGCACATAGCGGAAGCTATACAATACCGCAGCCTCGATAGAGAGAACTGGGCAGGCTGATGGTTTGAAAAAACCTACTTGCTGTTTTTTATGATCTGTTTTACGAGGTTCTTTTTCAGGATAGCTGATGCAGTGAGTACTCCTGAAAAGAGAGCCCCGCCGATGCCGACGGTCACGATGTCCTGCCCTGTCATATAGAAATGGCGAATAGGAGTCGGTGCGCGCAGGAAGTCAAGTCTGAAACGGCGCGGGCCGTGATTGAGGCCATATATTTCACCCTGCTCATATCCTGTAAAGTACTCAGTGGACAGAGGTGTAGAGAGCTCGTAGTAATCTATCTTGCCTCGTAGCTGTGGCCTTTGCTCATAGAGATGCGCGAGCAGGCGTTGAGATAATTGTTCTTTGAATGCCTCATATTCCTCGCCGCGTTTTTGCCAGCGTTCGTCTTTCCATTTCNNTCGACAGTAGACCGGCCGGGGAAGTTTGTCGTCCAGTCGGGGTCTTTGCCCGATGGAAATGAGATATAGACCACAGGGAGTGGAGCATTGATATCATTCACAAAGTCTGCGATAGCCTTATCGTAGTCATTGTGTGGATAGATCCAGAGATTGGTAGTGCCAAGGTTTAGCTGCTCTGGAGATTCTTTGATGCCTATGTACAGGCAGATATGTGCGGTCGATGAGTCTAGCTCAGTGAGTTGTGGCGACATTTTATGCTGACCGAATACTTCTCTTGGAATGAGACGCTTGTATGTGTTGAGGGCACCGGCATTGCTGACTATGCGGTCGGCATAGATAGAGCGACCATCCTCCATCAGCACGCCGATGGCCTTGTTGTCTTTGACGATCACTTCTTTGACAGATGCACGGATATACATCTTGCCGCCATGATCGAGGATGACCTTGCCGATGGTCTTGGCAAAAGAAGATGCTCCGCCGATGGGATAGTTGCCACCTGCGAAATAGTGCCTCACCAGTGCGGCATGCATCGCAAAGCTGCTATCTGCCGGTGGCATACCATAGTCGCCATACTGACCACTGAGCACAGCAATCAGCTCTTTGTTGCTCGTGAGACTGGATAGTACAGCGAGGGTGCTGCGGTCAGATAGTTTGTGAAATTTCTTTCTTGCGAAATAGCCCGTGATATTACCCAGCCATCGGGAGAAGACACGATCAGTGTAATAGCCTCTGGACGCCACTGCGACATCATTGACCAGATTGAAATACTGCTCGATGGCTTTCTCCTCAGTGGGAAACCATTTGATCAGGTCAGCTTTGAGGTTGTCTTTGCCCTTGCGGAATGGATAGTGCTTTCCACCGATTATCACCTCGTCATAGACATCGCCCATCTCGGCCCACTTGAGTTTGTCTTCGGAGATATAGTCAAATATATCGCGCAGGATAGAGAACTTCTTATTGACCTCGCCGACATAGTGTACACCGACGTCCCACTCATAGCCCTTGCGGGTGAAAGTCTGCGTGAACCCCCCGATGGTGCCATGCCTTTCGAGTATGAGTACTTTCTTCCCGGCTTTGGCTAATATCGCTGCAGTACATAGCCCGCCGAGTCCCGAGCCAATAATGATCACATCAAAACGCTCAGTGATCTCTGACCGGTGAAAGGAATGAGCAAGTTTAAGCGGCTCGTGTGTATGTGAACTCATGTATGATAATAGATGTGAGTCTAATTTACTCCAGTTTGATTTTGGTGAATATGTAGAATGACTTTATTGCATTTCCAGATTTTGCCTTTCGTCCTTTCTGCTGAATTCTGTGAATTGAAAAAATACCACACTAACAGTCGTTAGTAAAAAATAAATGATCAATGCTGTCGGGCCAAAAGACCATACGCTTTTCATTCCAAACCAATCTCCTGTCTGTAAG
>PLSN01000483.1 GCA_003165135.1 Bacteroidota bacterium | reverse complement strand
GCATCGGCATATCCCTTCACAAAATGATAAGAACCGATAGCCCCGCCGTCATTGAGCGGATAGGGGATGCGGTTCAGTAAGACTAAGATCCTCAATATTTGTATTTTGGGGCAAATGTAGTATTTCTGCTTATGCTTTTGCCTCAACGATGAACGGTATATTGGAGATTATTTTGTATCTGTTCATACCCACCATTTCTTCTTGGTAGTTTAATAATTACAGGCACTGTAAAGGTTCCAACCTTATTTGTTGTAACTGTATAAAGAGCTTGACCATCTTTTACCTCCATTTGTTTATCTCCTACAAATATCTCAGCAGGAACCGTCGAGCTGAAAGCGCCAAGTCCAATAAGAGCCTCATAATTTTCTCCCAAATGGATATGAGATGATTTAGTGCTAACCAAAGGCATGAAATGGTCAAGAATAATTTCTAATGCTACTGCTTCTTTAGCCAGACGGTCAACGCACATGGCCTCAGTGGTCTTGACATCATTATCAAACTTATTTAGGATAGTAATAGCAGCTACTTTGGGTACATTTTTAAAAAAGGCCTTTTGCCATGAGGAGGCAGCCCTGCCTTCTTCTGTGTCAGGAATGGAAATGTCTATTGGTATTATTGGTATTCTAACAGGCAATTGATACTTGGATCCCATTAGTACAGCTATATCCATACTATAAGTTTGTAACTTAGCTCTAAGCGAATCGCCATCTTTCCCATCGGCTAATAGTCTGCTTACGACTGACACGTCTCCATCGTTTTCGGACTTGTTTAGTTCTGTTATCAGTCCCTTGATATATGTATCAATATCACTTGATTTTATGCGGACATNNATTTCCGGGTTGAAACTTTTTTTCAGCCTCCATCGCCCTTTCCATATGATTATTTCTTTCATCAATCATTGCGTTTGATCGTTCAATGGATTCATTTATTGTCTTAAATGCATTTAATGAATTGGTGTCATTAGAAGAACGATGAGTACAACCGCCGAGCATTGCTGCCATAATTGCGAAGAGTAAAATCCAATTTAAACTTTTCATTAGATTTGAGTTTTGAGAATAAATCTAGTATCTCTAATAATATGTTCAAGTCTGGATCAAATAATCAGGAAGTAAAGCCGGAGCAATTAGCTCCCTCTAATGTTCAAAGAAAGTTGACGGCCCGTGATATAGCTCTTGGAATAGGAAGGAAAGCCACTGATATGGAAATGGAAGAGTATCTCAATAGGCCTTCTGGAAAGAGCATTCCCCTCAAGCAAGCCATTTCACAAATTAAGGATAAACTGGTAGGTATATAAGAGAGAGTACTATATATATTTTTACATTTTCCTGTGGTATTCTTTTTCTTTTTGGGGGTAAATGCTATATTTGCGCTCCGTTTTTAACAATTTCATCACCCAGACCTTAAATTTGCTTTAAGACATGGCAGTAAAAATAAGACTTCAAAGACATGGACGCGGCAAGCGCCCTTTTTACCACATCGTAGCGTCAGATTCACGTACGAAAAGAGATGGTAAATACATCGAGAGACTCGGCGATTACAACCCGCTCACATCTCCGGCTACTATTCACCTGAACGTAGACAAGACCGTAGAATGGCTGCTGAAAGGCGCTGAACCTACCGATACTGTTCACGCTATCCTGAAATACAAAGGGGCTACCTACAAGAAGCACTTGCTCCGCGGTGTGGCCAAAGGTGTCATGACTGCGGAAGCAGCCGAAAAGAAATTCGCTGAATGGGTAGAAACTCACCAAAATGCGGTCCTCGATCACAAGAAGAAAGTACACCTGACCAAGGAAGACCGCCTGGAGAAACTGATGGCTGAAGAAACCAAGAAGAAACACGACCGCGAAGCTAAACGCCAGGCTGCATTGCAGGCTGCTAATGCTCCGGCTGAAGAGACTGCTACAGAGTCAGAAGCTCCAGCCGCAGACGCACCAGCAGAAGCAGAAGCTCCCGCTGCAGAATAAGAAATGTCTGATAGTTATACATCAGTAGGAATATTAAGAAAGCCCCATGGATTAAGTGGGGCTTTTAGTTTTATGCTCACCAGAGAGCTGAAATCCCTCAAAAAGTACCCCACACATTTCTTTCTGGAGGTCAAAGGCACATTCATACCCTATTTCATCTCCAAGGTTGATTTTAAGGACATCTTTTCAGGTTATATGAGCTTTGAAGATGTGAGTAAGGTGGAAGATGCCAAAGCATTGGTCAACTCGGAGCTATACCTCGATGAGAAAACAGTCAGCACTTTCTTTAAAAAAGCTGCCGATGAGTATGACTTCCTGATCGGGTATACTGCCTATGATAAAGAAACCGAATTGGGCCTCGTGACAGGTATTCTCAGCCATCCGGCGCAGATACTGGCTGAGATCAATGTCAACGGCAATGAGGTGTTGATTCCGATAGTAGATGACCTGGTGATAGAGATCGATAAACGTAAGAAGAAGATCGTATTTGATGTGCCGGAGGGCTTAGTATAATCTTGGCTCTTGATTCTTGATTCTATTTCCTACTCAACTCTTCACTTTTGATGGTATAGTTCCATTTGAGTTTTCCGCCTTTGCCATAGGTCTCCAATCGCATTGAACGATTGCCTTCCGGCCCGGTGATCTTGATCCTGCCATAGTTTTTGCGATAGACCACGGTGCCTTTCACACTCAGTGGATTTCTATATGGCTTTAAGCCTTTGCGCGGGAGCACAGGACTGGATATGGGTGAAGAAGTAAAGTCATAGAAGGGATAACCACGCCATTCTCTTTTTGACAGCTCTGTGTAGTGTTTGTCACCCGTCAGGAAGATAACACCCTTGATATTATTATCCACTATATAATTGAGCAGGTCGTTGCGCTCCTTTGGATAGTGGGCATATGACTCTCCGTGATTATTGTCATTGAGTATCTGAGAGCCCATACAGATGAATTTGAAAGTAGCATTGCTTTTGAGAAGCTTTTCTTTGAGCCATTTGATCTGCTCCGGGCCGAGGAAATCACCAGTTGTGTCACCTGGTGGGTTGCGCCACCACCTGCCATCGGTCATAAAAAACTCCGCATCATTATACCGGAAAGTAAAGTAGGTCTGCTTGATATTGTCTTCATAAGTATTTGGCCAGAAACCTCGGAAAACCTTGAGGGCAGTATCTTTGAGAGGGAATGTCCTGTCGGCATCATTCCAGCCGTAGTCATGGTCATCCCATATGGCATAGTTTGGTTGCGTTGCCAGAAACTTTCTCATCAAACTGAATTTACTTCTCACTTCGAGATTCCGCGCAAACATATTTTCATAACTTTTGTAATCCTTACCCAGATAGTAGAGATTGTCACCGAGCCATACCATGAAATTGGTTTGTGTGTGGGCCATCCGGCGGTATATCCTGACATCAGCTCCCGGGAAAAAAGCCCTCCAGAAGCCTGTGGTCAGGAGTGCACAGGAGCCAAAGAGGAAATCAAGGTCCTTGACCGGTACATCTATTTGAGTGGTGAATTTGCAGTCAGGCGTCCATTTTGCATTGAGTGTATGAGAAACCCTGTAACTATGACCTGCCTTGAGTCCGGTATAGTCCAGTATCAGAGATGTATCGCCGTATTTATCAGCTATTTTGTGAGAAGCGATGGGATTTGAGATGGTTTTATCTACTGTGTCGACCAGTGTGACTGAGAAAGGACCTGCACCTTTGTAGGATATCCATACTTTAGCAGTAGTCGGGGTAACCGAACCGATGAGCGGACCGGCAGTGAGAGCAGGGGAGGCGGTTTGTGAGAAAGCGATTTCCGGTATTATCCAAAATATCAGCGCATAAAGACAATATTTCATCAGGAAAATGGGTGAATGGGTAGAGAAAAAGAAATCGGTTGCAATAATGCCTAGTAAATCGCAATGTATACCCTA
>PLSN01000458.1 GCA_003165135.1 Bacteroidota bacterium | reverse complement strand
ATCTGCTATTCAGAAGTGTAGCGCATCTGACCAGCGAGGTAAAGCAATATGGCTACTATGGCGGTGTGCGACTGATCAAAGCCGCGATCAAAACCCTAACGGAATATTGTGCTGAGCATGATATTAAACTCGCGGATAAAAACTTTACGCTCACGTATTCATCTTCTATACCGGGGAGGCTAGGCCTCGCCGGGTCGAGCGCTATTATCACCGCTGCGATGAAGGCTATGATGCAGTTTTATGATATCGATATCCCCAAACCGATACTGGCAAATCTGATACTCTCGGTAGAGAAAAAAGAATTGCATATCGGCGCAGGGCTGCAGGACAGAGTGGCGCAGGTCTATGGCTGCCCTGTGTATATGAACTTTGATAAAAACCTGATGGATGCACGGGGCTATGGTGAGTATATTTCTTTTGACCCCATGCTGCTGCCCAATATTTACCTTGCTTATAGGAATAATCTCGCCGAAGGATCAGAGGTGACTCACAATGATCTGGCGAAGCGGTTTGCAAATGGAGATGCCGCAGTGCTTGACGCTATCGAGAAATGGAAAGCGCTGACAGATGAAGTATGGGAGCGATTGAACAAAGGCAATAAAAATATCGGCGACCTGATAGACCGGAATTTTGATATTCGGCAAAGTGTTATCCCCATCAGTGATGGTAATATGGAGTTGATCAAGGCTGCCAGAAGCTCGGGGGCCAGTGCTAAGTTCACAGGCTCGGGAGGCGCTATCATCGGCACTTATACAGACGAGGCTATGTATGAAAATTTAGTAAAGAATATGAAGGCTATCGACGCATCAGTCATCAAACCTATCATAACAGATTAGTATATGCAGAATGTAATAAAAAAGGCAGTGATACCCGCAGCAGGAGTTGGCACCCGTATGCTTCCGGCTACTAAGGCCCAGCCTAAAGAAATGCTGGTGATAGTAGACAAGCCGGTGATACAATATGTGGTAGAAGAGGCTGCGCTATCAGGTATCACAGATATACTGATCATCATTTCTGATGGCAAAGAAGTGCTGTGCGAGCATTTTTCTAAAGACCATGTGCTGGAGGACCTGCTGAGAAGAAAAGGCAAAGCGGCCGAACTGGAGGAGATCATAAAACTGACATCACTCTGCAATATCCAGTTTGAATATCAGCATGAGCAGAAAGGTTTGGGCGATGCCATTCTTTGTGCGGAACAATTTGTCGGCAATGATCCCTTCGCTGTTCTGCTAGGAGATACGATCATTGAGTCTTCACAGCCACTCACAGGGCTGCTTGCCCTCGACTATGAGAGAACACAAAGCCCGGTGGTGGCATTGCAGGAGGTAGACATCTCTATCGCGCACCGCTATGGTGTTTTTGTGGGAGAAAAGATAGGTGATCGTTTTTATAAAGCCACACAACTGATAGAGAAACCACCCAAGGACACCATTCCATCCAATCTGGTTTTCTCAGGCAGGTATGTTTTTACGCCGGATATATTCACTCACCTGAGAAACACATCGCCAGGGGTAAATGACGAGATACAATTAACCGATGCTATGCGTGCGCTGATGACCGAGCGCGACCTTTACGGACATTTGTTTGACGGAGTGCGTCATGATGTAGGTAATAAGCTGGATTTTATCAAGACCAATGTGACGCTTGGATTGAAAAATGGGGAAACGAAGGATCAGCTAAAGGCCTGGCTTGAAAGCTTGAAATTATAAATGAAAGAGGTTCCTGATT
Source organism: Bacteroidota bacterium (assembly GCA_003165135.1). Taxonomy (GTDB): domain Bacteria; phylum Bacteroidota; class Bacteroidia; order Chitinophagales; family LD1; genus UBA1941. The sequence continues at coordinate 3,413 of PLSN01000458.1, read as the reverse complement.
TCGGAGTGGATATCTTCTCTTTTATCCGGAAAAATAATCATACCTTTTGAACCAATAAACAAAAATCGAATATAATATGCAACTCTACATCCGTGATCTAAACAAAACATACCCTAACGGGGTGCACGCTCTGAAAAACGTGTCGCTAGATATTCCTATGGGTATGTTTGGGCTGCTGGGACCAAACGGCGCAGGAAAATCATCTCTTATGCGCACCATAGCCACCCTGCAGCAGGCTGATACAGGCACTATCACAATGGGTGATATAGATGTGCTGAAAGAGAAAGAAAAAGTACGCAAAGTACTCGGCTACCTACCCCAGGAGTTTGGCCTGTATCCGCGCGTGAATGCAGAGATGCTGCTGGATCACTTCGCCCGGCTCAAAGGGATCACTAATAATGGTGAACGCTCGAAGGTAGTGAAGACCCTGCTGGAGCGCACCAATCTCTGGGAGCACCGCAAAAAGAATCTCGGAGGATACTCCGGCGGTATGAAGCAGCGATTCGGTATAGCGCAGGCACTCCTGGGCAATCCTAAACTGATAATAGTCGACGAACCGACTGCAGGACTCGACCCGACCGAGCGTAACAGGTTTCATAACCTGCTTAGCGAAATATCTGAGAATGTAATCGTCATACTTTCTACCCATATCATAGATGATGTGCATAGCCTCTGCAGTCAGCTCGCGATCATCAGTACAGGTGAGGTGAAAATGACCGGAACGCCGCTGGATACTGTGGCCAAATACCGCGGCAGGGTATGGAGAAAGATAATAGACAAACAGGACCTCCATCAATATGATCGCAGCAAGCTCATATCAAACAGGCTGGTAGGCGGCAGGATGGAGATCACCTCTGTGTCTGATAGCAATCCTGACGGGACGTTCGAGGCAGCTGAGCCCACTCTGGAGGATGTATATTTTAATGTTGTTGGAAATTCTTTGATAGGCGCATAAATTAAAAACCATGTTCAGACAGATCCTATCCTTCGAATTATCATATCGCTTCAGGCGGCCCGCCACCTGGATATACTTCGCACTATTGTTAGCACTGGTATTTGCGTCCATGTGCAGTGATAATATCACCTTTGGCGCGGGCAATATCTACAAGAACGGCCCGTTCTCTATCGCAATAATGACTTCTTTCTTTACCGCTTTTGGCTTATTGATCACCTCAGCCATTTTTAGTGTAGCGGTGCAACGTGATTTTGAGTTAAATACTTATTCCCTTTTCTTTACGGCTCCTATTACAAAAGCAGGCTATCTCCTTGCTCGGTTCGTCGGGGCATATATCACGACCTTGTTTGTCTTTACAGCAATCCCGATCGGTATTTTTATGGGTTCCATTATCGCGCCTGGTTTGGGTTGGGTGGATACAGCCAAGATAGGCCCTAATGTATTCTGGTTTTACTTTCAGCCTTTTCTGGTGTTTGCTATGCCGGGCATATTTATTACAGGTTCTATTTTCTTTACTGTAGCCACCCTCACCCGTCGTATGATGTTCTCCTATCTGGGCAATGTCGTCCTGCTGGTGGCGTATCTTATCTCCTTGAATGCTATCAGTGATTTCAATAACCTGAAAACATTCTCTATGCTCGATCCATTCGGCCTCATAGCGATCATCGATATAACCCGCTACTGGACCATCGTAGAGCAAAACTCCACTTATGTACCGCTCATTGGTATGTTTTTGATCAATCGCATCATCTGGGTCAGCATAGCATCGGTGCTTTTCGGACTTTGTTATTACTTCTTTAGCTTTCAGGTGTCCTCGCGCAGTACCAAAAAAATAAAAACCGAAATGGAAACCTCATCGGGCGGCGACCTTTCTTCTTTGCCCAATGCCACGTTGAGTTATTCTTTTACAGACCAAATACGTTTTACTTTCAATAGCGCGGTGGTCAATTTCTTCAATACCATCCGCCAGCTGCCTTTCATCGGCATCGTGATAGCAGGCATTGCATTTCTTGCCTTTGCTTCTGACAATCTACAATCGGTATATGGTACCAAAATATATCCCGTCACTTATTCTNNGCATTATTTGTCATGATCATTATTACTTTTTTCAGCGGCGAACTGGTCTGGGCAGAGCGTGAGCTAAAGCTGAACCAGGTATATGATGCACTGCCGGTACCAAACTGGATGCAGTTTTGGAGTAAGGCCGTTACACTATTTCTGATCAACTTTCTTCTGATGACCGTGATGATGTCAGTCGGCATCCTTATCCAGCTCGNNAAATACATTGGCCATTTTATCATGGTACTATACTATATTGTGTTCTTGCTGGCGCTTCCTACCGTTGGCTTTGAGCATGGCCTGTACAAGCTTTTCAGCCTGCCTCGCTTTATGTATTCAGACATGAACGGCTACGGCACCTTCATTCCCCGTATCCTATACTACATGGTATACTGGGGAGCGGCGGCGTTGATGCTGGCAGTTATCTCTCAGCTGCTGTGGCCTCGCGGCACAGACGAAAGCCTAAAGTCACGCTTCAGCTTGATGAGGCAAAACCTAAGTCGCTCATATGTGCTTACTATCAGCGGAGCACTGCTCATTTTCATCTTCAGCGGCGCAGCGATATACTATAATGCTGATGTGGAGAATAAGTACCTCACATCAAAGGATAAGGAGAAGCAGCAATCCGAATACGAAAAGAAGTATAAAAAATTTAAAACAAAGCCACAGCCTAAAGTTACAGCTGTATTCGTCAAAATGGACCTGCGTCCCGAGGACCTCAGCTATACTGCACAGACACAACTCACGATACAAAACCGCACAGGTGTAAGCCTCGACTCTGTAGTAGTGACATATCCTATCGAGCAGACAGTATGCGAAATGAGCGGCATGGGTAAGGTGATCTATGATGACAAGATACTCGGCTTCAGGATATACAAGCTTGACAAAGCCATGGTGCCGGGCGACTCACTCATCGTCAACTTAAAGTCTGAGCTCACACTTAAAGGTTTTCCTAATGGCACTCCTAATCATACTATCTCGGCCAATGGTACTTTCGTGCACAATTCGGATTTCGTACCACAGTTTGGATATAATGTAGACAATGAACTGGAGCAAAAAGACAAACGCAAAAAGTACGGCCTGCCTGCAAAAGAAATGGATCCTGACCCTGAAACTAATAAGGGGAGAGAATTTAACCTGCTGGCACAGGACGCAGACTGGATCAACTATGAGTGTGTAGTCAGTACTACGCCCTCGCAGATCGCTATCTCGCCCGGCTATCTCTTACGTGAATGGACAGAAGGCGGCAGGAGGTATTTCCACTACAAAATGGATGCACCTATACTCAATTTCTACTCTGTGCTGAGCGGAAACTATGAAGTGGCGCGCGAAGAATACAAAGGCATAAAGCTCGAAATATATTATCACAAAGGGCATGAGTTCAACCTTCCATCTATGA
>PLSN01000110.1 GCA_003165135.1 Bacteroidota bacterium | reverse complement strand
TACCTCCTTATCATGAACAACGGTAAAGCCACAATAAAAGATGAAGCCAAGACCACTCAGATGGATATGCACCGCACCAAAATCTTTCAGGATGTGAATAATATTATCATCGACTGTGTGCAGGGCAAGGCGCTGAGCAATCCAAATTTTCAGGTCAAAGTATACGAAAGCAAAAACCAGCTAAAGCTAGACATGAAGCCCACTGCCAAAGGAATGAAAGAGTTTTTCGACAACATTGTTATATTTATAGATAAGAGCGATTACAGTGTGCTAAAAATGCAGATGAATGAGCTATCCGGCGACAACACCATCATTACTTTTACCAACAAAGAGATCAATGGCAACATTGCGGACAATCTGTTTGCTTTGGTTAAGTAGTGCTCTGCTCAGTGGCTGTTCGGTAGCAAACAAAATAAACGTGATGGATGCATTTACTAACTGTCCACCTGTATTCAAGCCCGCCATCCACACAGCGAATTACAAAGCTGAGTTGGATTTTTATAAAAAACATATCAGCGGGCTTTTTGTTTTCAAATCTATGAATGACTCTACAGAGCGCGTCGTCTTTATGACAGAAACGGGCTTTAAATTCTTTGATTTTGAGTTTACGCCGCATCAATTCAAAGTGCAGTATATCATACCAAGCCTAAATAAAAAGCTCATCGTAAATACTTTGAGCAGAGACCTCGGCTACCTCGTAGTACCGCCGATAGAGAGTTCAGCACACGAACAACCTAAAAACGACAACTACACCATCTTTAAGTTCCCGGTCCACAAGGCTTAGGCCTATTATACTTCTGACAAAAGATGCGATCAACTGCAAAAGATAGAAGTGGGAAATGATAAGAAAAAAAACCTTGTCATAGATTTCACCGACAGGCAAAATATTAACCCTAAAACCATTAATATCGCCCATCAGAATTTTAAGCTGACCATATTTATGAAGCAAATCATTAATGAATGACATCAATACTACTCGACCATTTTTATAAAATAGATTCTCTGCAGCAGGAGGATACTAACATCACTAGTAGAGTCACTTTTGACATAGATCATCCGATATTCAAAGGGCATTTCCCAGATATGCCTATCGTACCGGGTGTATGCCAGACTCAAATACTGGCAGAAGTTTTAAGCCAGGCTTTGAAGACAGACCTTCATCTCAAAAGCGCTGCATCCATTAAGTTTTTGTCCATAGTTGACCCCACTAAGACGCCGTCTTTGGACTTGATAATAATATTTACAAAGAATGAAGACGGCACCTACAATGTATCTGCTCAGTACAAATCGGGCGAGACAGTATTTTTCAAATTCAAAGGAGTATTCGCTGCTTAATGACCAATCACGATTCATATAAAGCAAAGTTTAAAGAGCTCAAGTGTTGTGTCCTGATCCCGACCTACAATAATGCCACGACCATTGCCAGTGTGATAAGTGACGTGCTACAATACTCAAACGATGTATGTGTGGTCAATGATGGCTCCACTGACAATACACTTCACATCCTGAAACAGTTTCCCTTGATCAAGCTCTACAGCTATGATAAAAATAGAGGCAAAGGTTGGGCACTGAGACAGGGTTTTAAATTTGCCGGAAAGAATGGATATGACTATGCCATCACCATTGATTCCGACGGACAGCATTATGCAGATGACCTGCCTGTCATGCTCAAGGCACTCGAAGAAGACCCTAAAGCAATATTCATTGGTGCGAGAAATATGGACCAATCAACCGTGCCGGGTAAAAGTAGTTTTGGCAATAAATTTTCTAATTTCTGGTTTCGCTTTGAGACCGGGATTGACCTGCCTGATACACAGTCGGGCTATCGTCTCTACCCTATCAAACAGTTAGAAAAACTTCATTTTTATACTGTCAAATACGAATTTGAGGTAGAGGTCATAGTCCGCGCAGCATGGAGTGGCATACATGTCAAATGCGTCCCTGTGAGGGTTTATTATCCGCCTGCAGATGAACGCATCACTCACTTCAGGCCATTTCAGGACTTCTCACGGATCAGTGTACTCAATACAGTTTTGGTTTTCTTTACCCTGTTATGGTTCAAACCCCGCGACTTTGTGAGATATATTCTGGGACAAAATCTAAAAACCCTAGTACAGGAATACTTTATCAAATCAGAAGAACCTGCACTTGTCAAGGCTGGGTCGGTAGCCGTGGGAATATTTTTTGGCATTGCCCCACTATGGGGAGCGCAGCTTTTTCTGGCTTTTGGGGTGGCCTGGCTATTCAGATTAAATAAGGCGATATCCCTGCTGGTCTCCAATATCAGTATCCCACCCATGATCCCATTCATACTATACGCCAGCTATAAGACTGGTGGCCTGGTCTTAGGCAAAGCCCCTACTGATGAGGCATTGATAAAATATCCTGCACTAAAATTCATATATGACTGGATGATCCATGCGATCAATAATTTCAATATCAAAAACACAGAACTGGCTGCAGAAATAGCCAGGAATGTGACCCAGTATATCATCGGTGCATTTGCATTAGCTGCATTTGCATCTGTTTTGGCGGGGATTATTACCTATTTATTAGTGAAAATTCTGAAAAAGAACTAGATTTCTGCCTGTAGTCAGTCCGCACCGCCTATTATGAAGAAGCCACTTATTACCTTATATCATTTCTTTCACCGGAGAAAGCCCCTGTTTTTTACATTAACGGCTTTGATCTTTGCGGTATTGATCTTTTTTGCGCTTCGGATTCACATTGTAGAGGATATATCCCATGCCCTACCCGATGGCAAACAGGTAGAGCAGATCAACAAGATATTTCACCACTCACGCTTCGCTGACAAGCTGGTCATCCGTATCAACCTGACTGATAGTAGTGCGACTCCTGATGAGATCATCAACTATGCTGCAGCCACGGATTCATTTCTACATAATAGCTTAGGTAAATATGTCTCCTCTGTCAAATCAAAAGTAGATGACGAGGCAGCTATAGATCTGTTCAATAGTATTCATGAGAATTTGCCTTTCTATCTCAGCGATGAGGATTACAATACCATTGACACCCTCATCACCCGCGAAAGCATCAGCGAGAAACTGGATAAAGACTATAAAGTGCTCTCGTCCGCATCGGGCCTGGTGATGAAAAAGATGATAGCCGATGACCCCATTGGCATCAGCACGATCGCCTTCAAGAAGCTAAATAATCTCCAGATCAATAATGACTTCGACCTCTATGACGGATATATCCTGACTAAGGACCACAAGAGTGTATTGGTTTTTGCGACGCCATCAAACTCACCGAATGAGACCTCGAAAAACGCAATTCTGATCAACGGAATAAATGATTTTTTCAAATCTTATGAATCGCATAACAAAGGTGTCAAAGCATATTGCTATGGCGGAACGGCAGTAGCAGTGGGCAATGCCATCCAGCTCAAACAGGACACTATTATTACATTGAGCCTTACTATTATTTCATTACTGCTCTTTTTATGGTTCTTCTTCCGCCGCAAACGCATTCCATTTATCATGATGCTGCCGGTGATATTCGGGGCCTTGTTTGCCGTGGTCAGTATCAGCCTGTTCAAAGGCAGCATATCCATCATCGCACTGGCAGCAGGCTCCATCGTACTGGGTATCGCCATCAATTATTCCCTCCATTTCTTTGGCCATTATAAACACTGTGGCTCGATCGAAGAAACTATTTCTGACCTTGTCATGCCACTAACACTTGGTAGTTTCACTACAGTGGGCTCTTTCTTTAGCCTGGTGTTTGTCAAATCTTCCATCCTTAGTGATTTTGGCCTATTCGCAGGTCTCAGTCTGATGGGTGCAGCTTTTTTTACACTCATTTTCTTACCACATTTCCTGCCAGATGAGAGTACCCACGCACATGACGATCCGAGCTGGCTGGATAAACTAATTACTTCAGATTTCAAGTATCAGGGTGCATTGGTTGTTGTCATTTTAGTATTGACCATCTACTTAGGGTATCAGGCCAATAACGTGGTCTTCATGAGT
>PLSN01000329.1:1372-2938 GCA_003165135.1 Bacteroidota bacterium | reverse complement strand
AAGATCGGTACTACCACCGGGGAGATCTGTTTCAATACAGGTATGACCGGCTATCAGGAGGTTTTTACAGACCCATCTTACTTTGGCCAGGTGCTCATCATGACCAGCGACCACATAGGCAACTATGGTGTCAAAAGCGATGAGGTAGAATCTGCTTCGGTGAAAATATCCGGCATGATCTGCAAGAAATTTTCAGGAACTAATTTCTCCCGTCTCAATGGCAGTGACTCTCTTCAGGATTATTTCGAAAAAAACAACCTCGTCGGCATCTGCGATATTGATACACGTGCGCTCACCGTGCATGTCCGCGAAAAAGGCGCTATGAACTGCATCATCAGCTCTGAAACTGAAGATGTGGACTCACTCAAAAAGCAACTCGCCAAAGTGCCCGATATGAACGGCCTTGACCTGGCGGAGAAAGTCTCTACCAAAGAGTCATATTTCTATGGCGATCCTAATGCTCCGATCAAAGTAGCCGTGCTCGACTGTGGTATCAAAGAGAATATCCTGAAATGCCTTACTGACAGGGGTATTTATGCTCAGGTCTATAACTGCCGCGCTACTTTCGCAGAGATGCAGAAATGGAACCCAAACGGTTACTTCATCTCCAATGGCCCCGGCGATCCTGAACCGATGGACTATGCTATCAAAACTGTNNTCGGCCATCAGCTGCTGGCGCTGGCATCAGGTGTAAGGACTTACAAGATGCATCATGGACACCGCGGCCTTAATCATCCTGTCAAAAATCTCATTACCGGCAAGTCTGAGATCACCTCGCAGAATCACGGCTTTGAAGTGAGTGCGGAGGATATAAAGAATAGCGCTATGGTTGAGATCACCCACGTCAATCTGAATGACAAGACCATAGAAGGTATTCGTGTCAAAGGGAAAAAAGCTTTCTCTGTGCAGTATCACCCGGAGTCCAGCCCCGGTCCGCATGACTCACGCTATCTTTTCGATGAGTTTATCTCGATGATGAAGTTGTAAAAGTTGTATTTACTTTTGTATTCTTTGCGTCTTATTTTCCTTTGCAGGAAATAATTTTGTATACAATTGACACATTGGCATATTGCCACATTAGCACATTCTCAACCTCCGAATTTCTCCTTCAGTAGTTTCTGCATTTGTTGCATCTCGTCACGCATTTTTGCAGCCGTGAGGAAGTCTGTATCTCTGGCCGCCTGTAGCATTTGTTTGCGTGTGTCATCTATAGCTTTGTGTAGTTGCTCTGCTGTCATGTGGGATACGATCGGCTCTGCCACCATGCTGAATTCATCATCCATTTCGATGTAAGCCTGCGGTTCAGGTTTGCGTATCTCCAGCACGGACGACGACTTCATGATCTCTTCTTTCGTCTTGAATATCGTCGTCGGTGTGATGCCGCGTTCGGTATTGTAGATGATCTGCTTTTCCCTGCGTCTTGTCGTCTCGTCTATCGTCAGCTGCATGGACTTGGTAATGCGGTCTGCATACATGATTACCAGGCCATTTGAGTTTCGTGCAGCGCGTCCGGCGGTCTGTATTAGAGAACGTTTATTTCTCAGAAACCCTTCCTTGTCGGCATCC
>PLSN01000329.1:0-1336 GCA_003165135.1 Bacteroidota bacterium | reverse complement strand
TGATCAGCACACGCTCGTTCTTTTTGACGCGCTCATCTATCTCGTCCATCAGGTCATCTATCTGATTGAGGCTCGGGCGCACCTCTATCGGCGGGTCAAGAAGCCCGGTAGGTCGCACGATCTGCTCTACCACCACACCGCCTGTCTGCTCCATCTCAAAGTCTCCCGGTGTAGCGCTGACATAGATGGTTTGCGGAGTGAGCGATTCAAACTCAGGAAAGTTCAGTGGCCTATTGTCCATCGCAGATGGGAGGCGGAAACCATAATCCACAAGGTTTATTTTTCGCGAACGGTCGCCGCCATACATCGCACCGATCTGCGGAATGGTCTGATGGCTTTCATCTACCACGAGCAGGAAATCCTTGTCAAAATAATCAAGCAAACAATATGGCCTCGTGCCCGGCTGTCTGCGGTCAAAAAATCTGGAGTAGTTCTCTATTCCCGAGCAATAGCCAAGTTCACGCATCATCTCTACGTCAAACTCCACCCGCTCTTTGAGACGAGCTGCTTCGATATGTTTTCCTATTTCTTTGAAATAAGCCACTTGTTCATTTAGTTCAAAAAGTATTTTATCGATGGCAAATTTCACCAGCTCTTTTGAGGTTACGTACATATTCGCAGGGAATATCGCCACGCTCGTATGGGTCTGAAGTGTACGCCCTGACGATGGTTCGAATGATACCATTTCCTCTATGTCATCGCCGAAAAAAGATATACGATAAGCATAATCCTGATAAGGCAGTACGATCTCGACTGTATCACCTTTCACACGAAAGGTCCCGCGATTGAGTTCGGTGTCAGAGCGTGAGTACAGGCTCTCTACGAGTTGATATAGGAATGCATTGCGACTGATGTTTTGCCCGGTATGTACTTTGATGATGCTGTTTTGGTATTCTGTGGGGTTGCCGAGGCCGTAGATGCAGGACACAGATGCCACGACTATGATGTCACGTCTGCCCGACATGAGCGATGAGGTGGTACTGAGGCGCAGCTTCTCAATCTCGGCATTGATGGAAAGGTCTTTCTCGATAAAGGTATCCGAACTCACGATGTAAGCCTCAGGCTGGTAGTAGTCGTAGTAGCTCACNNACTGTTTGAACTCGCCGTATAGCTGGGATACGAGAGTTTTATTGTGCGTCAGGATCAGCGTAGGTTTTTTGACCTGCTGGATCACATTGGCAATGGTAAAGGTCTTACCGGAGCCTGTCACTCCGAGCAGCACCTGATGCTTGTCACCGTTGTCGATGCCATTCACTATTTGCTTGATAGCCTCTGGCTGGTCGCCGGTAGGGATATATTTTGATGTCAGTTGAAATTCCACAGTTTGCGAAGATAC
>PLSN01000399.1 GCA_003165135.1 Bacteroidota bacterium | reverse complement strand
GCGAAGCTTTTCCAATATAAAAAATTAAAATGATAAAGCTGAAGCAATCCCAGATGCTTGCGGGGATTGCTTCGGAAATAGCACAATTATTTTTACGGGAATTCCCTCGCAATGACGCGCTTTTTTACAATGACGACGTCTGTTCGTTTCACTGAATAATAATCATCCCCTTCGCAATACCCTCACCACTCGCGCCCGAGATGTGATAGAGGTAGCTGCCCGCTGCATGTCCGCTCAGATTGATGCTTGTGCTACTGCTGCTGATATTTGATTGGTATATCTTCTGCCCCAGCAGGTCATATATCTGCACAGATACACCCGCCTCTGCATTGTCTATCGAGATATTGATTATACCAGTGGTAGGATTAGGATATACACGCACATGATTGACTGAGACCTCATGGATGCCATCGGTAGCGCAGGTATATTCGGCTATGCTATTGGTATTAGTACTATCCACTTGGATAAAAGCGCCACCAGCATATAAGTATCCATTATATGTACCAAGCGTGTATACTCCTGGTGTAAAATATGGAATGAATCCACTCGTTTCTCCAAAACTCGACCAGGTTGTTCCGTTCCATTGCGCCAGGTTGGTTGCTGCTATTCCTCCAATAGTATCAAATCCTCCGGCAGCAATTAATTTGCCATCAAACTCAAACAGGGCATCAACACCTATGTTAGTGTTAGTACCAGTAGCTATTGCTGCCTGGGACCAAGTTGCTCCATCCCATGTAGAAATGTTGTCAATATTAGAACTGCCTATACCACTTACATAGAGATTTCCCTGATAGAAAGCCATGGACATAATTTGTGTATTGATTCCATTATCTANNTCTAACGTCGACCAAACTGTATCATTCCAAACGGCTATATTTTGTGTCTGTGAATTACCCGCTTTAACAAAAATACCACCTACATATAAAACACCATCGTTTGTTATCAGAGAATATACTACATTCTGAAAATTAGTACCAATGCCACTATCGACGCTATACCATTGTGTACCATCCCATCTGGCAATATTGTTGGCAGGTATCCCTCCCGCAGTATCGAAATGTCCTCCTGCATATAAGGACCCATTATAAACAGTTAACGCATTAATGGTATAATTTGTACCTGGAATACCTGTACCAATAGCCGACCAGGAAGTGCCATTCCATTTCGCAACATTATTTACAAGCACACCACCTGCTGTATCAAATTGTCCACCAGCATATAATTCACCGTTATATATTGCCAATGCTGAGATATTAAAGGTGACTAAGTTTGGGTTATAAGTGCTGCTAACTCCTGAGCCTAATGCAGACCAGGACGAACCATTCCATGCAGCAATGTTATTTGCGGCTATTCCTCCAATGCTATCAAACTGACCAGCTACTATAAGCTCGCCATTATAAGTTACAATGGCTTCAATGTAGCCATTAGTTCCCGTTCCCAGCGGCGACCAGCAGTTTTGGGCTTTGAGCTGGGTAGCTGAAATGGATAGTATCAGGCAGAAAAAATAAATGTATGTTTTTCTCATGGGTCGTGTTTAATATAAAGGTATATTTTTTGATATCAGTTATTTCATAGGTGGTCAATTTTGACTTTGCTGTGACAAAAATGACCCGCCAAACCTCCCTGAAGGAGGCTAGAATAGCCTGCACTTTTTTTTCACTTATACATATAAAAAANNTTTTTGAAACTATTTGGCTAAATTTTATCCCAAAATTAAAGCTAATGAAATCAAGTATTTGAACATTTGAAAAATTAGTATTTATGATTAAAATATGCATAATTGAAATTGATTTTGCCTTAATAACTTACACAATACAAATATAGCAAATTATAGGCAAATCCCCAAAAGGGGAAATAATTTGTCACCTAGAGGCTGTTCCGACTTTATTCCTGAAATAAGTAAGGGGCACCGTCACCCTGAGCGTAGCCGAAGGGTGACACGCTGGAACTGGTCATAGTTCGGCTACGCTCACTATGACCCGGAGCTGTTTTGAAGTCTAATGACTTAATTGCCCCGCCACTCATCTCGCATCTCTTATCTCATATCTATTCTTTATATTTGAAACTATGAGCAAGCGCCCCGTCAAAGTAGTTATCATATCGGATGTGCATCTGGGTTTCCTGGGTTGCAAGGCCAAAGAGCTCAATAAATACCTTAAGTCCATCGAGCCCGAGATACTGGTGATCAATGGCGACTTTATCGATATCTGGCAGTTCCGCTCATACTACTTTCCGAAGTCTCATTCCAAGGTCCTGCAGAGGGTCTTTAAGTTTATCAGTCAGGGCGTGAAGGTCTACTATCTGACCGGCAATCATGACGAGATGCTGCGCCGCTACAGCGGCATGAACCTCGGCAATCTCGAACTGGAAGATAAACTCATCCTCGACCTCGACGGCAAAAAGCACTGGATATTTCATGGAGATATCTTTGATGTGACGATGCGCGGCAGCCGCTGGATAGCCAAGCTCGGCAACACAGGCTATGAGCTTATCATCCTCATCAATAAACTGGTCAATGGCCTTCGTGAACTATTTGGAAAGGGCAATATCAATTTCACCAAGGCGCTGAAAGATGCGACCAAGCGCGGTATCAAGAAGATAAACAACTATGAACTGGCAGCAGCTGAGATAGCGATCGATGAGGGCTACGACTATGTGGTCAATGGACACATACACCTGCCGATGATCAAAGAGATAAAGACTGACAGGGGCTCTGTGATCTATATGAACTCCGGCGACTGGGTCGAGAATATGACCGCTCTCGAATACAACGATGGCAAATGGTCGCTCGTTTACTTCAAAGACCTGAAGTTTGAAAATGAGTATTTCAAATTTGATGAGATCACTGATCTGCCTTAAGAGACATGAGTAGTGAGATATGAGTATTGAGACTTGGAAAAAACATCAAGCTCCAAACTGTCCCAGATGATAATCCAAATGTTTGTATGCGCCTTCGCCCCATTGCTCCAGTGGCATAGCGCCGAAGAATGGATGCACGAGGCCGACCTTTGGCATCTCATTAGGATAGCGACCTATCAGCGCCAGCAGCTTTTCTTTATTAGGTTGAAATTCCTGCGGCGTAGTTATTTTAAAAGGCGGGGGCGTGTAGCCATCCCTTTTATATGGCTTGGGACCAAATACGCCTTCTTTAGCGAACGGCCCTATGATGCGCCCTAAGAGAACACGTGATGGCTTGGGATCGGTCAGTGCAATTTCTAACGGCTTCTGGCAATGGGCAAGCATCTGTCCGACATCCATTTTGCCCCATTTCCCTGTATGCTTGGGGGTCAAGGTATTGATGCGGTTGATTATTTCCTGTCTATCGGTTGGGTTTAAAAGACTCTTCATATGCTGATATTTTGGCAATATTAAATATCAAAAGTACTCAAAAATAAAATCCATTTCGGGAATAATATTACTTTTGGGCTTACAAGAATGACGCGTCGAATATCCTTTCTCCGTTTCAGTTCTCCATTATATCACTTTACATAAAATTACAATGAAAGCAACTAAAGACTCTGTCGTAGCACTGGTATATCAACTGCGCACAGAACCAAATGGCCCGGTCATGGACGAGGCTACAGCAGATGCACCTTTTGAGTTTCTCTTCGGTCATGGCAATGTACTCGACAAATTTGAGAACAACCTCGACGGCCTCATCGCGGGCAATCAGTTTCACTTTGTGCTGACCCCTGAGGACGGCTATGGTGAGTTTGATCCGGAGGCAGTGATCAAGATGAATAAAAGCGACTTCCAGTTTGAAGGAGAAGATGCCTCACACCTCATCGAGGTCGGCAATCTGATCCCGCTACAGGACCAGTTCGGCAATCCGTTTCAGGGGCGCATTACGGCTATCACAGATGATGAGGTGACCATAGACCTGAACCATCCGTTTGCCGGCAAGACGCTGCACTTCTCAGGCGAAGTAGTCGGAGTACGGGAGGCACATCCCAGCGAGCTGGAGCATGGCCATATCCATCAAGGGGGAAATCATTCGCACCACTAAACACCTCACCCCGACCCTCTCCGAAGGAGAGGGAGGAGTACTAATACAAGCAAAAGCCCTGAGGATAGATATTCTCGGGGCTTTTTTATGAACTGAGCTCAGCTATCGTTATTAAATAAAACATCATACTTTTGCGCAGATGAGTTCGGACGTACATTCATTTATCCATTTGCTTTTCATAGGCACTATTGCATTGTTCCCCGTGGTCAATCCTATTGGCTCGGCGTTTATCGTATTGCCGTATTTCAGCAATTTGAGTGAACAGCAAAAGCGAAATGCCGTCAGGAAAATAACTTTTTATGCCTTTATGATCTGTGTGGTGGCGCTGTTTACGGGGCACTGGATACTGCAGATATTCGGACTGTCTATACCTGTGGTACAGCTAGCGGGTGGCATCATGATCTGCAAGATAGGCTGGGAGTTTCTTTCATCTGATAAGGAAACACAAAAGATGGATACCCAATCAACTGATGAGAATGATACAAGCGGCTATGACTCGCTGCAGGATAAACTTTTCTACCCGATCACTTTTCCTATTACGGCAGGAGCAGGCACAATTTCTGTGCTCTTTACACTCAGCGCACATAGTGCAGGATCAACTATCAAGGACTACCTGATCGGCACTGGCGCTATACTGCTGGCCATCATCTTTATCTGCATACTGATCTATGTCTTCTATCTCAATGCCAGAACTATGATCACCCATCTCGGCTCCAAAGGTGAAATGATCATCAACCGTATCAGTGCATTTCTTATCTTCTGCGTAGGCCTGCAGATCGCTATCACAGGCATCAGGAGTCTGATAAAGGGATAGGCTAACGAGTGTTAGCGCAATCACCCCTTCAACTCCTCCCTCAAGAATCTCGCAGTATGTGATTCTTTGTTTTTAGCGACCTCCTCAGGTGTGCCCTGAGCGACGATATTGCCGCCCTTGTTGCCGCCCTCGAGGCCGATGTCGAGGATATAGTCTGCCACTTTGATCACATCCATATTGTGCTCGATCACGAGTACGGTATTGCCGCGTGCTATGAGTTTGTCGAGTACATCGAGCAGTATCTTTATATCTTGGAAGTGCAGGCCGGTAGTCGGCTCATCAAGTATGTAGAAGGTCTTGCCGGTATCTTTTTTGCTCAGCTCGGCAGATAGCTTGACACGTTGCGCCTCGCCGCCGCTCAGAGTGGTAGAAGACTGCCCGAGCCTTAGATAGCCGAGGCCCACATCATTGAGTGTTTTTAATTTCGGATAGATGGCAGGTATACTCTCGAAGAAAGTGATAGACTCTTCGACGGTCATGTTGAGCACGTCGTTGATGGATTTGCCTTTGTAGCGCACCTCGAGTGTCTCGCGGTTGTAGCGTTTGCCGTTGCATTTTTCGCAGAGCACCTCTACATCGGGCAGGAAGTTCATCTCTATTACCTTCATGCCGCCGCCCTGGCACTCTTCGCAGCGTCCGCCTTTGACATTGAATGAAAACCTTCCGGCAGCGTAGCCTCGGATCTTGGCTTCGGGCAGTTGTGCATATAGTTTCCTGATCTCGTCAAATACTTTGATGTAAGTGACAGGATTCGATCTCGGCGTACGGCCGATTGGCGATTGGTCTATCTCAATGACCTTGTCGATATTATCGAGCCCTTTGATGTCTTTATATGCGAGCGGTTTGAGATTGCTGCGGTAGAAATATTTCGACAGGATAGGATAGAGCGTCTCATTGATGAGGGTGCTCTTGCCGCTGCCCGATACACCGGTCACACAGATGAAGGTACCGAGCGGGAATTTCACCGAAATATCTTTCAGGTTATTTCCTTTCGCGCCTTTCAGCTCAAGGAATTTTCCGTTGCCTTTGCGCCTTTCGGCAGGTACAGGTATGCTGATCTTGCCTGCGAGATATTTAGCCGTGACTGAGTTTTGCTTTTGAAACTCTTTCGGGGTACCATGTGCTATGATCTTGCCGCCATGTTCACCCGCGCCGGGGCCGATATCGATCACATAGTCGCTCTCGAGCATGATCTCTTTGTCGTGCTCTACTACGATCACCGTGTTTGGCGCATCACTAAGCTTGCGAAGGGCTTGTATGAGTTGTCTGTTGTCGCGCTGATGAAGTCCGATACTCGGCTCATCTAATATATAGGTGATGCCCGACAGCTGAGAACCGATCTGTGTTGCCAGCCTGATACGCTGCGCTTCACCACCGCTGAGCGATTTGGCGGGGCGGTGCAGCGAGAGGTATTCGAGGCCGACATCGAGGATAAATTGTATCCTGGTTCTGATCTCTTTCAGAAGGTCTTTGGCTATTGTCTTTTGTTTTTCATTCAGCCTCGACTCAAGGTCTTTGAACCATGCCGCCAGGACATCGATATCCCAGCCGGCGAGTTCGCCGATATTCTTATCATCTATTTTAAACCACAACGATTCTTTGCGGAGCCTTGTGCCACCACATTCCTCGCAGGGTACTTTGTCCATATAGTCCTCTGCCCATGAGCGGATACTATCTGAGGTAGTAAACTTAAAGCACCTTTTGAGCATACCTGTCAGGCCGCCTTTAGCGAGTGTGTACCACCTGTCATCAAAGTCCGATATCTCTAATTCTTCCTCAGCCTCTTCTTCTTCAGCAGAACCATAGAGGATGATATTCAGCGCCTCTTCGGGTATCAACTGAATAGGAGATGAGAGCGAAAATTTATATTGCTTTGCGAGGCTGTTGAGCTCTTTGAAGATGAAATTATCTCTCGCTTCTCCGATAGGCAGTATGCCGCCTTTATTGATAGAAACGGTTTCATCGGGGATGATAGTTGCCTTTCTTACTTCATGTACCACGCCCAGTCCGCTGCATACAGGACATGCACCATAGGGTGAGTTGAAAGAAAAAGTATTTGGCGATGGCTCTTCATAAGAGATACCTGACTCGAGGCACATGAGGTGCTTGGAGAAATTGTATATTTCATTGGTCTCAGCGTCGAGCATCTGGATAAGTCCTTTGCCCTGCTTCATGCCGAGCTGGATCGACTGTCGGATACGGTCTTTATTGTCCGCGTCCATCGCTAGGCGATCTATGATGAGTTCTATATTGTGTATCTTAAATCTGTCGAGCTGCATTTTAGGTTTGACCTCTATGATCTCGCCGTCCACGCGTATTTTCAGATAGCCCTGCTTGCGTATATTCTCAAACAACTCACGATAGTGTCCCTTCCTGCCTCTCACGACGGGCGCGAGGATCATCATCTTTTTTCCTTTGTGATTAGTGAGCAGGTTGTCGATGATCTGCTCCTCGGTGAACTTGATCATCTTCTTGCCCGTGACATATGAATATGCCTCTGAGGTACGTGCGTATAGCAGACGAACGAAGTCATATATCTCTGTCACAGTGCCCACTGTCGAACGTGGATTTCTATTGGTAGATTTCTGCTCTATCGAGATGACGGGGCTGAGTCCTGTGATCTTATCGACGTCCGGGCGCTCCAGTCCACCGATAAACTGCCTGGCATATGCTGAGAAACTCTCGAGATATCTACGCTGCCCCTCAGCATATATGGTATCAAATGCGAGCGATGATTTGCCGCTGCCGCTGAGCCCTGTGATCACGACGAGCTGATTGCGCGGTATGGATACATCTATATTTTTCAGGTTGTGTACGCGGCTGCCAAACACCTCTATAGCATCCGGTTCTGAACTGCTGAGGGTAGCGTCCGAGGCCTGATCTGCGGTGTTTTTTGGCTGTTTTTTGGAGATTATATCTGTCGTGGACATCGTAAACGGCGAAAGTACTACTAAACATGCGAAACAGCAACCTCTCTATGAAAGTTTATCCTGAAATTTAGAGTAATAAGAATCACGACATGATTTTAGATCAATAAATGGCCTTTTTTGTCACGAAAGAGCCATTTAGATGCCCGATTGTCATTTGTTTGTAATAACCTTGTAGGGGCTTGGAAATGAGTTTTAACACTTATTATATTTGTTGGCGGAAAAAATTATATTTGTCGGCTTTTGTTAAACACACAATATAGTGGCATGAAGAAAATATTAACTCTATTAGCGTTTTTGGGATCTATGACAGCGGCTTTTGCCCAGAGCCAGGGTGAGGTAAAGGGAAAGATCACCGACGAAAAAGGCGAGGGCCTGATAGGAGCGAGTGTCGTGATCCTGGATGCCAATGGAAAAAGTACCGGCAGGGGCACTGTGACTGACTTTGACGGCAACTATACCCTCAGTAACCTCAACGCAGGGACCTATAATCTCAAGTATTCTTATGTGAGTTATTCTTCAAAAATAATCAATGGACTGATCGTATCATCGGATAAAGCGACATTTGAAAATATCCAACTTAAGCCACAGGTCAAAGAAGGGCCGGAAGTAGAGGTCATCGCATATAAGAAACCACTGATCGATGCAGGCGATACAAAAATAGAGCAGGCGATCACACAGCAGGATATAAAGGAGCAAGGCAAACTGACTGTCGAGGATATAGCCTCACAAGCTGCCGGTGTGACCCAGAATGACGCCGGAGGCGCGATAACGATCAACGGTAGCCGTGGTGATGAAGTGCAATATGTGGTCAATGGTATACGAATGATGAATAAGCCGAATGACGGTAGTGGCGGGCCACCTGTCAATACCAGCATCATAGTACCTACCGGTGCGATCAAAGAGATAAGCGTGCTGGCAGGCGGTATCTCTGCTAAGTACGGAGATGTCACTGCGGGTGTCGTAAATATCACACTGCAGGATGCACAGCAGAGCTGGGGCGGCAATTTAGAAGGAAGGACCACTCAGGGCCTGGACCCTTATGGTACCACACGTGTAGATGGCAGTGTATATGGCCCGCTGATCAAAATAAGAGATAAGAGAGATACTACAGCAGGCAGTCCTAAAAGGACATTATTGGGAATCACACTGGGACTACAGTATCAGTATGATAAAGACAGGAGCCCGTCAGCTATAGGTATCTGGCAGGTCAATCAAAGCACACTCAACAATATCGAAGCTTCCCCGCTCACACCCAATCCAAATGGTGGATTCTATAATAAGGCTGACTTTATCACTTTCGCCAATATGTACAAAACCAGTGATAAGCCAAATAATAGTGAGAATAACTATGTGGGATCCGGAGAGATCGGCCTCTACCCTACCAAAAATATCTCTATCGCTATAGGTGGCAATTTTAACTATGACAAATACAATAGCTATATCAGAGAATATTCCCTGCTCAATGCTGAGCACAATCCACTCTTTACAGGGACTGATTATATGGTATACGGTCGCTTCACTCAGCGTATAGGGGACCAGAAAAAAACCAATGATGCAGGTGCCAGCCACAGCGGGATATCAATCGAGAATGCGAGCTATACGGTCCAGGTTGATTATGAAAGGGCATTCCGGGGCTATGCAGATGAGTTTCACGGTTCTAACCTGTTTGACTACGGGTATATCGGTAAGTTTCAGACACAATCGGCATATAATTTCTCATACGATTCGATACGTGTGAACGGACACGTGCTAAAAGGGTTTATCCAAAACCTCAGTACGACGGATACGGCGATGACCTTTACACCGACCAATATAAACCCGCTGGGCAGTACTTTTACCAAAGAATATTTCGAACTCCTGGGTGCACAGGAAAATGCTAATGGAGGGTATACTTTGTCAAAGTCTTTCGGTTCGATAGGCGCACCGACGCTAGACCAGATCAACGGCTCACAGGCAGGACTGATCAATGGTGAGCGTTCGACACCTGTAGATAATCTTTGGTATAACGTAGGCCGTCAGTATAACGGCTATGGTGTCGATCTGAATAACCAATCCTATCGCGGTACGGCCGAAGGCTCATTTGATATCGTCAAACTGGGTGGTGACAAAAAGAACACCCATAAAATAGAGCTCGGTGTCGAATATGAACAAAGGATACAAAGGACCTACAGTATCGAGCCGCTTGATCTCTGGACACTGGGCAGAAACCTCGTCAACACCCATATATCAGTCGATACATCAAACCCTATCCTGCTGATAAACGGCAAAGAATATGCAGCCACAGCTGCCAATATCCCGAGCTTCTATTATACCGATACCGTATTATATGGTGAGAAATCAAACCTTACTACGCAAACTTACTTCGACCGTAACCTCAGAACTGAGCTCGGGTTAAATCCAAACGGCACGGACAACATAGACTTTTTTGCTGTAGACCCTAATAAACTTTCGCTAAAGCTTTTCTCTGCAGATGAGCTCCTGAGCTATACCAATAGTGGCACACCTATCCTCAACTATGAAGGATATGACTATCAGGGCAATGTCCTGAACTACCAGCCTACAGTCAAGGACTTCTTTACCCAAAAGAATGCAGATGGACAGTTCACGCGTCCGATAGGGGCTTTCATGCCGATATATGCCGCAGGATATATCCAGGACAAGTTCTTCTACAAGGATATGGGTTTCGTAGTGGGCCTCAGGATAGACCGCTATGATGCCAATCAGGAAGTGCTGAAAGATCCATACTCACTCTATCAGATATATACTGCTGGTCAGGTAGCGAGCATGGGCCTCGATGGCACCAAAGTAAGCATACCTGCTAATATAGGAAGCAACTATGCCGTCTATGTAGACAAGAACGGCCCTGGTGCACAGATCACCGGATACAGAAATGGTGATAACTGGTATGACCAGTATGGCAGGCCATCTACCGGACAGTTGGTGTCACTGGCAGGGTCTAATGGTATATTGCCATATATCAATGTACCGGGAGTAAATAATCTTTCATATGCCAGTGCAGCAGAGTATATCAAATCGGCAGGCTATGACCCTAACGTATCNNACCAACTACAAGGCCAAGTATATGGTGATGCCTCGCCTCCAGTATTCATTCAATATTACTAATCAGGCGCAGTTCTTTGCTCACTATGATGTATTGTCTCAAAGGCCGCAAACCAGAAATGACCTTAACATCGCACAGTATTATTATTTCACAGAATATACCGGGGTAAAGAATAACCCTGACCTCGACCCTATCAAAAAGACCGACTACGAATTCGGTTTCAAACAGCAGGTGGCTGAGTTTGCAGCTTTGACACTATCTGCATTCTATCAGGAGACCAGAAACCTGATCGACCTGCGCCAGATACAATATGCATTCCCTGCGACATATATTACATACAGCAATATCGATTTCCGCTCTGCCAAAGGTATAAGGTTGCTCTTTGACATGAGAAGGATACAAAACTTTAAGATCACGGCTAACTATACCCTCCAGTTCGTAGAAGGTACAGGCTCTGATGACCAGTCAGCACTCAATCTGGTCAGTGCCAGCCAGCCTAACTTCAGGACCGTATATCCGCTGAGTACAGATGCCCGCCATCAGATCAAACTGGCAGTGGATTACCGTTTCGAAGGCGGCAGGAAATATAACGGACCTATCATCAATAACTATCAGGTACTGGCGAATTTTGGCATCAATCTGGGCCTGAACCTCCGTTCAGGAGAGCCTACCAAAGAGACTGGTACAGTAGTTGATGGAGCTACTATTCCCGGTTATTCTACCGCCCGCGCCAATACTACATCTTTGGATGCTCGTCTGCCATGGTACACCCGTTTGGACCTGAGGGTGAATAAGGATTTCACATTTAAGATCAGCAAAAAATCAAATTCTAAAGATCCTAAGATGATGGGCCTATCTGTCTATGTATATATCCAGAACCTGCTCAATACAGACAATGTCCTGCAGGTATATCCATATACGCTCAATGCTAATGATGACGGCTATCTGAAGGCAGCAAGCAGCCAGGTCAATATCAACTCTCAGCCAAGTGTACAGGCATACAAGGACCTATACAGAGCTAAGGTGAACAACCCGGACAATTACAGTCTCCCGAGGAGGGTATATCTCGGTGCCAGTGTGAATTTTTAATTGAATTGAACGAATAAATATTTCGAAGTAATTATAAAATCTAAGATCATGAAATTCCGATTATTATCTGCTATCCTGCTTACAGCGTTCTGTTTTGCGAGCAGTGTCGGCAACGCAAAAAATCCGGCAAATACTCAGGCTCCCCACCATTCATATAAACAAGAGAGTGGCGGCTGTAATGCGCCTGCAGACCAGTTTGATATGGATGTCAATAACGTCCGTGCACGGGTGCTGGATGCCGGTGACCAGTGGTGGGACCTTAGTGTGGGCCATTATGAGGTGCCCAAAGGTGATATCACCTCTACTACCCCGCTACCACAGGCTATTTTTGCCGGTGCGATATGGGTATCGGCATTCGATGAGGGCAATAACCTCAAAATGGCAGCTTTGGAATACCGTCAGGGTACTACGGATTATTTCACAGGCCCGCTGGATAATAATGGAAATGTAAGTCTTGCCACCTGTAATCTCTGGGACCAGCACTTTCGGGTATATGGCACGGATATCAAGGCATGCCAGCTGGCATATGCTAATTCCGGCAATGTAAATGTACCGGGTAGTGTGGTAGTGCCAAACCCGACAGATAGTGATGTGATACGCTGGCCGGGCAAGGGAAACCCTCTGCTGTCAGGTGAGGGTTATGATATGTCGGGTATATTAGCTCCATTCTTTGATGTCAACGGCGATGGTATATACAACCCACTGGACGGCGACTACCCGACCATCAAACATAACGGTATACGCCCTCAGGGACCGGGCTGCGACAGCCTTGTATTCGGATGCGGAAACTCCTATGCAGATGAGATGGTATTTTGGGTCATGAATGACAAAGGCAATATCCACACTGCCAGTAATGGCGCTCCGATAGGTATCCAGGTCAATGAACTGGCATTTGCCTTCCAAAGTTCGGATGAGATCAACAATATGACCTTTTATACCTATAATATAATCAACAAATCCGGCGGAGCCCTCCATAGTACCTATATGTCTCAATGGACAGATGTGGATCTGGGCTGTGCCAATAACGACCGGGTAGGCTGTGATACCTCAAGGAGTCTGGCTATTCAGTATAATGGATTCGTACAGGGTGCCACTGCAGTGAATGGAGTAACCTGTGATGATCCCGATGTCTGCCCCAGCGGCGAGTATGGATATGGATGCAACCTTCCCATGCTTGGTATAGAATATTTCGAAGGCCCTACAGACACTACGAAAAATCCGATGTCACACCTACCGATACACCTTGGTATGACCTCGTTCTGCTATTTCACCAATGGTGCAGCAACTTGTTATTCGGACCCTACCACTGCATCAGGATTTCGTAATTACCAGACAGGTTTATGGAATTGCGGTGATCCAATCACATACGGCGGACCGGGATATGGCGGTTCTGTTCAAACCAATTATGTTTTTCCGGGAGACCCATCTATAGCTAATCAATGGTCTGAATGTAACACACAGAGCAGCACAGCCCTGGCAGCCGGTGACAGGCGTTTTGTCCAGACATCAGGGCCATTCACATTCCTGCCCTGTGCATCTGAGATCATTACGATAGGCGTTATATTCGTAGATCCTCCGGGAGGTGTAGGTACCAACTGCCCAAGCTGGTCAAACATAAGTGTGGCTGCTGATAAAGCAAAAGCACTTTTCGATGCTTGTTTCCAGCAGCTGGCCGGACCATCAGCGCCGCTGCTTAATCTCCGCGCTATGGATCAGAAAGTGATCATCAATATAGTAGATGACCCTGCCGGCAATAACGTCGGAGAGTCATATGCACAGCCGGATCAGCTCCGCGTGAGCAAGGGATATGTGCCCGGTTCGGGCCTTGATTCACTATACAGGTTCCAGGGATATATACTATATCAGCTCGCCAGCGCTACGGTATCATCCAGTGATCTCACTGACCCGACCAAAGCAGTACCTGTGGCTGTATATGATATCAAAGACAATGTGTCGCATCTGGTCAACTGGAATCAATATTCTGACCCCCTCACTACTACCACGACATGGGAGCATGATCCTAATACTATACCGGGAGTGGGACTTGACCTGCCCAATACTGGTATCCAGCATTCACTGGTCGATTCCATAGACCTGATCAATGGTGGCCAAATGGTCGATCACCTGATATATTATTTTGGTATCATTTCATTTGCCACAAATAATTTTAANNTTAAGCAATTTGTTCCGGATAGTAGCATTGGCCAGAGCCAGCCATTCCTGATAGGCAAGAACTTCAATAAATACTCTGTCATACCGGAAAATTCCGAACCTACTGATGGCGGGCGCATACTCAATAGCAGCTATGGCACCGCTACTCAGGTCCAGCGCATCGAAGGCATGGCCAACGGCGGAAATACCATAGACCTGAACCCACAGACCATAGCTACTATTCTGGCCAACCCGTATGGCAATCAATCTTCGGATACAGCTACATACTATGTGGTAGGCCAGGACCCGTTGGCTTTTAAAGTCACAGATCCGGTTTTACTCAAGGAAAGTAATTGGGAACTCGTCATTTATGATACGATGCCATACAATGGTGTGAGTGTATCAACTAATGCATGGTGGAGGCTGATTGACCTGAATGCCGGTGATACGATCAATTCGACCAGCAATCTCAGCAAACCATATGAGCAGATCATCGCATCTTCTCCGGCAGCTGCTGCATTGGGTGAGGATTATGGCTTCTCCCTTACGCTGGGTACTCCATTTGCTGTGTATACTAACTTGTCTGACAATGAGCCGGTCTATGGACCAATAGGAGGCACTATCACTTTTGCGGACCCGTCAAACCCTTGGCTATCTTTCGTCACAGATTCTGGGCAGACCATTGCTAATAACTGGTTGCGCTCAGGTTCGTATGAATTGGAATGCAGCGGGGCTACTCCTGATCCGCTATGCAATGTTTTTGTGGATGCATATTATCATGCACCGGGCGTAGTAGGTCAGACATTGACCGACCCTAATGGCCTCTTTGGCAGTATGGCCGGAGCAAAATGGGGTCCATATTGTCTCGCTGCAAACTGGAGTATGGGACCTAGCCAGGCTATTATTACCGGCAGACCGATCTCTGTTGGAGGGCCGGGATTCAAGTGGGACAACTACAATGACAAGTGCTCTTCTCCTGAGAATACACTCGACCAACTGCAAAGTGTCGATATAGTTCTCACATCTGACAAGAGTAAATGGTCATCATGCGTAGTATTTGAGACCGGCGACAATCCGGTTTTGGATAACCTACTGGGTGCACCTGACGGATCCAATACTCCGCCACGCAAGGGTATGCTGCGCACACACGCTGGTTTGTTTCCCGATTCAACCTTTACTAATGATTTTCCGGGTATGTCAACTTTCCCCGGATATGCTATCAATGTAGAGACCGGCCAAAGGCTAGACATTGCATTTGGCGAGGCCTCTGATGAGGCAGACCAGAATGGTAGGGATATGATCTGGAACCCGACATCTCAGCTTTTTGGTAATATCAATCAAGGGGGCGATGTACCATATACCCCGATATTCGGAGGTAAGCATTTCATCTATGTAATGAATAGTGTGTATGAAGGTGGGTTTGGTATGCAGGGTGATTTTGTATCTATATACTCAAATATGGTCAATACTCCTGCAGGACAGCCATATGGCACGGATGTGACCTCAGTATCAAGGCCTGATTACAGGAGTATCATGTGGACCTGTATACCGTATCTGACACCTGGCTACTCTATGCTCTCATTCGCGAATGGCCTCATTCCAAATGATGTCACTATCAGCCTGAGGGTCCAGAAGCCATATAATAAATTTGCTACTAGTGCCACAAACCTGAGTGATACGAGCATATTCGCACGATATACTTTCAGTACTATCGGATTGGGCCCAAAGATCAATCAGGACTCTGTGGCTAAGTCAGCTCTGGACATGATACGTATCGTACCTAACCCATACCTGGCATATTCGGCATATGAGACATCAGCCAACACTGGTGAGGTCAAAGTCACTAATCTGCCAAACAATTGTAGCATAAAGATATATACTGTCGATGGTATACTAGTGAGGATACTGACTCAGGCCCTTAATCTGGACCCTGTGACAAATAAACCGATCGAGATCACAGACGGATATAACCTCAACTCTACGACCGGCGGTGCGGCTTTGGACAACTCAGTGAGCTGGGACCTGAAAAACCAGGCTGCTATACCTATAGCCAGCGGTATTTATCTCTTTGACATCGAGGTGCCGGGCGTAGGACATAAAATATTAAAATGGTTTGGAGCCGTCAGGCCTACTGACGTTTCTAACTTCTAAATTAATTTAAGGCGATACAATAAAAGACAGAGTATGAAGAAAATTTTAGTATTGGGTGCTGCATTGACCATGGCTTTGCAAACAAGCTATGCCGGCAATCCGGACAGGAAGGGCGAAGCAGGCGCACTGGAGCTGAATATAAATGGCTATGCGAGATCTGCTGGCTTCTGGGACCTCAACGTAGCAGGTGTTCAGGGCCTGGAGGCCGAAAGGCTCAATCCGGCAGGTATAGCTTATACACAAAATACGGAGGTCGCAGCAAACTATACATCATGGCTCACAGGCTCTGGTGTCAATATTGTACAAGGCGGTTTTTCGACGAGATTCAAAAGCAATGCATTTGCATTGGATGTACAATCTCTCAATTTTGGTTCTATTGACAGGACCACTACTGCTGCGCCTGGTGGGGACGGATCGGTATTCAAACCTACTTTTCTAAATATCGGTGTATCCTATGCTAAAAACTTTTCTCTCGGTTCCAATAAAGTAATGGGCGACAACCTGATCACAGGGGGGATCTCGCTGAGATTGGTATCAGAGATAGTAGGCAACGTCACCGCGACAGGTTTTGCCTTTGATGCGGGCCTTCAGTATACTACAGGCAAAAAGGAGAATGTGCACTTTGGCGTTTCTCTCCGCAATGTCGGTACTACGATGAAATTTACCGGAGATGACCTGTCGTATCCGGGCACAGAAACGGCCTTCGACGGTACAGTTTATCAAACCACACAAAACAGAAGGACTAATACATTTGAACTGCCTACTCAGCTCAATATGGGCATATCATACGACCTTTGGCTGGGCCGCAAGGTCGAATTTTCTCCAAAGAAATATACTCAGTTCTACAGAGTTACTTTCTTAGGACAATATACCGCCAATGCATTCGGCAACGATAACTGGGGCCTGGGTACAGAGTTTGCGGTGAGGGAGCTATTTATGATCAGGGCAGCTTATCGTTTTGAGAATGGAATATTCACAGGTGCCAGCTCTACCACGGCCTACAATGGCTTTGCCGCAGGCATGACAGTAAATATACCTTTCAAAAAGGACCGTTCGGGACCTAGTTTGGCATTGGATTATGGTTTCAGAATGACTTCACCTACCAATAGCTTCGCGCATACACATACTGTAGGGCTGAGGGTAAATGTAGGTGGCAGCGACAAGACCAAGATCGTATCAGACAAGGCCGATGTGACACCTTCTGCCTATGATGAAGCAAAACAGGCTGCATCCGAGACCAAGAGAAAAGGCAAAAAAGGCAAAGCTACCGTCGAAGAAATGGAAGAAAAAGAAGCTACGATCGACTCATTGACAAAAGCTAATCAGGCACTCAAAGTCCAGGCCGCAACCCCTGTGATTAAGATTGATACTGTCATAAAGAAAGAAGTAATAGTGAAAAGGGATACTATCATTATTTCTCTGGAGAAAACGGACTACGTCGGCGGCGGAAACATCGATACTGTGACCAAGGCAGGCAAACAAGTACTTCAGTTTAATGATTATGAAGTGCTGCAATATGAAACAGGCTCAGCTCAAATCCAGGCCAAATCATACAGCTATCTGAACTATCTGATAAATATTATGAAGAAGAACCCTGGCTATAAAGCAGTATTTGAAGGCCATACAGATAATGTAGGCGATGAAGACGCTAACCAGAAACTTTCTCAGGACCGCGTAGATGCCGTCAAAACTTATTTCGTATCAAAAGGAATAAGTGCCGATAGAGTTACTACTAAGGCTTTCGGTTCTAAAAAACCAAAATACAAGAATGACAGTGCAGCGGGACGTGCCAAAAACCGCAGGGTTGAGATCTTTATGGAAATGTAAAATTTGGCAATCAGCTAAAAGTCTATTAACTTTGACATAACAGAAAGACGTCCAAATAGGGCGTCTTTCCGTTTTATAACTTATACTCAATACTCCTAATATGGCAGACATACAATACATGACCAAAGATGGTTTTGAGGCACTCGTCGCAGAGTTGAAGCATTTGAAATCGGTCAAACGCCCTGAGATCTCGCGTGCCATAGCCGAAGCCCGCGAGAAAGGCGACCTCAGTGAGAATGCAGAATACCACGCAGCCCGTGAGGAGCTGGGCCACCTCGAGGCTCGTATCTCCGAGATGGAAGGCAAACTCGGCAGCGCCAGAGTGATGGATGAAAAGAACGTCGACACGACAAAAGTCAGCATACTCACTAAGGTGGAAGTGATGAATAAGAAGATGAATAAAAAGCAGCTTTTCACAATAGTCAGCGAGGCAGAGGCCAGTTTGAAAGATGGCAAAATATCCAGCGCTTCACCTATCGGCAAAGCGCTCCTGGGCAAAAAGATCGGCGAGAAGGCCATTGCCCAGACACCAGCCGGCGCTATGGAGTTTGAAGTGCTATCCATCGGCATCTGATTTGCATTCGGCTGTTTCATTATTAATTATTAACTCTTAATTATTAATTAGCTTGGCTTCCATCTTCACACGTATCATCAATGGCGAAATTCCCTGCTACAAAGTAGCGGAGAATGAGCATTGTTTTGCCTTTCTCGACATCAATCCGCTGAGTAAAGGGCACACACTCGTAGTGCCAAAGAAAGAGGTCGATTACCTTTTTGACCTCGACACGGGAACCTATCAGCAGCTCACGGCATTCGCTCAGCAGGTGGCCAAAGCCATCGATCAGGCTGTACCATGCCTGAGGGTAGGTGTCGCCGTGATCGGCCTCGAGGTGCCGCATGCACATATACACCTTATCCCACTTCACTCGGGTACGATAAACTTCTCCGACCCTAAACTAAAACTGGAGAAAGAAGAACTCGCTGCGATAGCCGAGGCTATCAGGGCGCAGGTCAGGTGATACTCAAATCGCCCTGACAATACCTAACCATTTAACAAAGAACTGCGTCTATATTATACTGTAAGGATTTTATGCTTAACTTGTGTCTGCGAAATATCGGATGCAAATATTAATTTTATAATATAATTTATACTAAAGCGATGGGTACCCCATCAAAGTTTTTTGTGCTCACGCTGCTCGGCCTGTTTTTGGCGGTGAATGCTGATGCCGGTGCCGCATGCACAGCCTGCAATCAGATCATTTTTAAGGAAAACAAGGGCCAGTGGAATAAGAAAATACTCTACAGGGCAGATATGCACTATGCCGAAACCTTTTTCGAGCGGACAGGTATCATGTACGAGCTCTTTGACACCAATGATCTACATCACTTTCGCAGTGAGCACCCGCTCCAGATCACTTATAAGCTGAATGAAGACCGCACCGTACATGCGCATGCGGTCCACAGTACATTTATCGGAGCTAAGCCTGATGCAGTGCACTATGGACAGGATAAGGTGAATGAGTATTACAATTATTTTATAGGCAGGGATAGGTCCAAATGGGCCAATCATGTCGGCGGCTACCATCAGTTCACCTATGCTGATATATATCCCGGTATAGACTTTCACGCATACTCCGAAGGGATAAACATAAAATACGATTGGATCATCAAAGCGCAAAACAATAGCAAAACGGGGATCGTTTCATCCCGAACTAAGCCAGAGATGAAGAGTCTGCCCATTCAGATACACTATGAAGGCGCTGACCAGGTATACCTCAGCGACAATAAGCTAGTGATCAAAACCTCCGTAGGAGCTATGATCGAGTCTGCACCCTATGCTTATCAAGAGCGTGATGGCAGAACCGAAACTGTATCCTGTCAGTATGTGATGAGCGCAGAGGGTATAGTGTCTTTTGACTTTCCTGATGGATGGGACCAGTCCCGTGAGCTGGTGATTGACCCCACACTTGTATTCTCTACTTATTCAGGCTCTCTGGCGGACAACTTTGGCTATTCAGCTACCTACGACAGCAAGAGCAATGCTTATTCTGCGGGCAGTGTATTCAGCTATGGATATCCTACTACTCCCGGCGCTTTCCAAACCTATTGGGCAGGCGGGCATGGATACTATCAGGACACCACACAGTTCGACGGCTCAGGTACAGATGTGAGCATTACCAAGTATTCTTCAGATGGCAGCACACGGATCTTTTCTACCTATCTCGGTGGCGACGCAGATGAGCTGCCGCATAGCCTGATCGTGAATAGCAATGATGAACTGATCGTCTTTGGCACGACTGCTT